>NZ_JBEZGQ010000011.1:0-32612 GCF_040650095.1 Actinoplanes sp. NPDC048791
CCTCGCGCGCCTCGGCGACCAGCCGGCTCACCAGGTCGGGGTCGCCGGCCACCTGCCGGGCCACCGCGAGGCGCATCGCCACCGCGACGAGCCGCGCCTGCGCGCCGTCGTGCAGGTCACGTTCGATGCGACGCAGTTCGGCGCCGTGCGCGTCGAGCACGTCGGCCCGGGTGCGGGTGAGATCGGCGACCCGGCCGGCCAGCCGCTCCGCCTCCGACGGCGTCAACGCCCAGCGAGTGACCCGGGCGTGGGCTCCGGCCAGCGCCGGAAACGTCCCGTAGGTCACCGCCGCGAGCACCGCGAACTGCACGGCGCCCAGCCCGATCGCGGTCGCCCACCCGGCGACCGGCACCTCGACGAACAGCGTGACCGGCTCCTCGGCCGGGAAGGCCCACCAGAGCGTCATGGCGATCACAGCGGTCACGAGGTTGCCGGCGACCAGCAGGGCGAACAGTCCCAGAGGCAGTCCGGTCACGAGGTGGACGGTCAGCCACAGCAGGTGCCGGCGGAACCGCACCGGGTGCCACCGCTGGTCACCGGCCAGCCGCAGGTGCCACCGGGCCCACCGCTCGCGCACGCCGGGCAGGCACAGCATCGGCAGGCCGGCCAGCGACACCACCGCCGTGCCGAGTATTGCCAGGAGGTAGGCCGTGGCCCGCCGACGCGTCATGACCACATCTGTACCCGAACCGATCATCGGCTCGCACTACAGCCAGCTGTAGCCGTCGGTACGGTAGCCAGCGGTATGGGGTGCGGCGCCGCGGATTCCTAGGTTTCAAGGCATGAAGCTTCTACGAATCGCAGTGACAGCGGTCGCGCTGGTCGCGGGAGTCGGCGTCACCGCTGACGCGCATGCCGGCTCCGGGCGGCTGACCGACCTTGACCGGCTCCGTCGTGACATCGCAGCCGTACACGCCCTGGGCCTGCCGGGAGTGCAAGCGCGTCTGGTAACCCCGAACGGGCGCGCGGTCGTCGCGACCGCCGGCGTCGCCGATCTGCGGACCGGTCGCCGGGTGCCGCCGAACGGCCGGGCCCGGATCGCCAGCACCGGCAAGGCCTTCATCGCGACGGTGGTGTTGCAGCTGGTGGAGGAGGAACAGATGGGCCTCGACGACCCGGTGGAGAAGTGGCTGCCGGGCGTGATCCGCGGCAACGGCAACGACGGCCGCGCCATCACGGTCCGGCACCTGCTCCAGCACACCAGCGGCCTTCACGACGACGTGCCCGACTTCGCCACCGCCGCCGACTACTACGAGCACCGGTACGACCTGTACACACCCGCCCAACTGCTTGCGCGGAGCTTGCGCCACACGCCCGACTTCGCGCCGGGCACGACGTGGCGGTACTCGAACGTCGGCTACATCGTGGCCGAGATGGTGATCGACAAGGTCACCGGACGCCCGTGGCACGAGGAAGTGCGGCGGCGCGTCGTCGACCGGACCGGTATGCGCCACACGACCTGGCCCGGCAACCTGCCGACACTGCCCGGTCCCCATGCACGCGGCTACCACGAGTTCGATGCCGGCCAGCTGACCGACGTCACCGAGCAGGTCATCGCCGACGGCGGTGCGGCGTTCATCTCAACCACCGCAGACGTCAACCGCTTCTTCCGAGCGCTGCTCGGTGGCCGGCTGCTGCGGCCGGCGCAGCTCGCCGAGATGACCCGTACGATGCCCCTCGGCCCAGAGTTCGAGGAGCTGCTACCGGGGGCCAGATACGGGCTGGGCCTGTTCGAGCGGCCCCTGCCGTGCGGCGGCACTTACTGGAGCCACCCGGGCGGTGGCAGCGGCTACACCAGCGACAACGGCGTCACCCGCGACGGCCGTCGCAGCGTGTCGGTGTCAGTGTCAGGTACCCGGCCGGACCTCGCCCTGCAGCACCAGCGAGCCACCGATGCGGTCGTCGAGAACGCACTGTGCGGGCAACGCGGAAGTTGAGTACCGCTCTGGGGTGGGCGCCCGTGGCGATCGGTCCGCCACGAACCTGATGCTGAAACCGGCGACCCAACACCGTCAGCTGACGCGAGGAGATGCTGGGCCTCCGCTTCTGCCGCGATGATCGAGCGGGCCGGGTGCCGGTGCTCGGACGGCAGCGCGAGCTAGCAGCAGTCGGCACACGTGCGGTGTCGGCCAACTCATCGACCTTGTCCAGTCATCCCGAGCAATGCGAACTGGCGAGATGATGGGACGGCAGTTTCACCGGCCAGTTCGTCGGGAGCCGGGTCGCCGACCGCTGCGCGCAGGCCTAGAAGTACGGGGCGGGTTCGGCTGATCAGCCGGTCCGTCAAAGGCGCCGGGGCTGGAGAAAGACACCGAAGGCGCTGCTGGACGGGAAGATTTGGGTGGCGGCCATTGCAACGCCGCGATCTGCACCCCGGTGACTGGCAGCGTGGGCGAGATCTGGTCGAGCAACCGCTGCGCCAGAGTGGCGTCGATCTCGAGGTCAGCGCTAATGCGAGCATCGGCGGCGGTCGCCAGGTCCACGACGTCGTCGCTGGTGAACGCAACAGCCCCAAGAGTGCTCAGCCGCCGCGCGAACTCCTGCACATTGATCATCTGCAGCCTCATCCCCGGATTGCTAACGATCCACCGTAACCCCCGATTCGGTCGGCGGTTCCTGCGCCCACCGTGCGGGACGCCACGGCCAACAGCGGTGCCAGCAACTACGCCAGTTGCGCGGCGGTCCGCAACTCTTCGGTGAGCTGATCGCGCGCAGGGCCGGCTGGGCCGTCACGCTCTGCGCAGCCAATGCTGGCCGGCGACCGGATGGCGACCGCTCGGGACCGCGGTTCGCGCCTGCGCCCGGGTGGCGAAGCGGCTGGCGCCGGCGAACAGTTCGAACTCAAAGGCGGAGTTGAACGACCCGACGATCGCGTTGTCCAGGCCTGAGCCGGCGCGGCCCAACAACTGACGCACCTGCGCCCGCGCGCAAGCCGCCAGGAACAGGCCGCCGGTGTACTCCTGGGCCTGATTGGCATGGAAGATCGCCCGGAAGGACTCACCCCGTCCAAGATCACGTGCGCTCCTCTGTCGCTGTCCATGCGCATGGGGAGGTTCGATATGCAGAGAGGACTGCGTGGCGGGCTAGCTGGTGCCGGAGAGTCTTGCTGCTGGCCAGCGCGGCGGCCAGTGTCGGCGCTGTCTGGAGTTGGTCAAGCAGTACCCACAGCCGTGAGGCACCGTAGGACGCCCCGCTGAGGATTGGTTCACTAGGCGGGAGTCACCTCGCACCTCCACGGCGAGTGACGCCGCGTCGAGGTCGGCCGCCGTAGAACCAGGCCACACCCGTCGTACGACGGCCCGGTGGACGAAGGAGTCACGGCCGCCGAGGCTAACGCCTGCCCGCGCCGAAGAGGCTCCGCTTGTTGGACCGAGCGGTTATCAAACGTGCTTGAGGCAACCGCGAGCAGCCACTGCGTCTAGGTTGCCCGATATGGGCAGGCCGCCGAGCAGCCGCCCGGAACGTCCCGTCGCTCGGGCCGTGCTGTTTCAGTGGGCCCGAGGGCCGGTGCGGCGTCAGGCAATCATCAGCGCGTCCGACCGCAGCAGAGCAGTCGCCTCTCCCGGGGCCACCGGGCGGGAGAACAGGTAACCCTGCCCCTGCCGGCAGCCCATCGCCAGCAACGCCTCCTGCTGGGCCGGGGTCTCGATGCCCTCGGCTACTACGGTCAGCTGAAGCGACTCGGCGATCGCCAGCACTGCCCGGACGATGCTGCGGTCGCCATCGCCGGCTGTCAGGCCGGCGACGAAGGAGCGGTCGATCTTCAGGATTTCCACCGGCAGCCGCTTGAGGTGGCTCAGGTTCGAATAGGCCATGCCGAAGTCGTCCAGTGCGAAGTGGATGCCGGCCGTGCGCAGCGTGGTGGCGAACGCGGTCACGTCCTGACGGATCGAACTGTGCTCGGTGATCTCCAGCCAGACGTCCGAAGGCTTGACCCCGGCCGAGGTGATGATGCCGAGGGTGCGTGAGTCCGCGTCCGGCTGCTGCAGCTGCGCCGGGGACAGATTGACACTGATCCGCAGATGCTCCCGGCCGGGCAGCTGCTGCCATTCGGCGAGCTGGCGGCAGGCCTGCCCCAGCACCCATTCGCCGATGTCCACGATCGCGCCGGTCTCCTCGGCCAGCGGAATGAACTCGTCCGGCGGGACCGGCCCCCGGCGCGGATGGTGCCAGCGGCAGAGCGCCTCGAAGCCGATGACACGGCCCTCGGCCAGCTCGACGATCGGCTGGTAGTGGACCGCCAGCTCGCCGTTGGTCAGCGCCTGGGCCAGGTCGGAGCGCAGCTCGAGCCGGTCGAGGCTGCGGTGCGACGCATCGTCGTCGAACACCTCGACCCGGCCGCCGCCGGCGTTCTTCGCGGCGTACATGGCCGCGTCGGCGTCGCGCAGCATGGCGCCGGCCTGGGCCTCACCGCGGATGCCGAGCACGCCGCCCACGCTGACCCCGACCTGTACCCATTCGCCGCGCAGCCAGAACGGGGCCTCCAGCACGCGGACCACGCGGCCACCGATCTCGGTGACGTCGTCCAAGCCGCCGACCCCGTCGAGCAAGATCACAAACTCGTCGCCGCCGAAGCGGGCCAGCAGGTCCTTGCTTCGAACGCAGGTGCGCAGCCGGTCCGAGACCTGGGTGAGCAGGTCGTCTCCGGCTTCGTGGCCGAGCCGGTCGTTGACCGCCTTGAACTTGTCGAGGTCGCAGAACAGCAGTCCGACGTGTTCGTCGTCGTCCCGGCCGAGGGCGAAGTGCAGCCGCTCCGCGGTGAGCGTCCGGTTGGCCAGGCCGGTCAGCGGGTCGTGGGTGGCGCGGCGGCGCAGCTCATCCTCGAGGCGGCGGCGTTCGTCGATGACCCGCGAGGACAACACCAGCGTGCCGTCGTCGGGCACCGGGCGCAGTGCGCTCTCCACCCAGACCCAGGCGCCCCGGCCTGACCGCAGCCGGTATTCCACTTTGGTGGTGCCGCTCGCCTGGGCGAGCGCGGCGGCCACGGCAGCACGGTCGGCGGTGTGCACGAGGTCGATCACAGTACTGCCGAGCAGCAGATCCGGTGCGAGCGCGAGCTCCCGATCGTGCGACGCCGACGCGTACACGAACCGGCCGGCCGCGTCGACCACAGCGATCAGGTCGCTGATCGAGTCGGTGATCAGCCGCAGGGAGTTCTCGCTGTTGCCCAGGGCAAGGTAGAGCTCCGCGTTGGTCATCGCCGAGCCCACGTAGTTGGCGAGGATCGCCGCGGCGTCGATCGCGTCCCGGCGGAACGTCCGGCGGTCGCCGCGCATCGCGTACAGAACGGCCACCGGCGCGCCGTCGCGCATAACGGGTACGGCGAGTATCGAGCCGGCGGCGAGGGTGCTGTCATGTTCGCCGGTGAACACCTTGCCGGAGCGCACCGTCGCCCAACCTGGCAGGCGGGTGGCGGCCAGCGGCTCACCGCCGCACGGCCACCGGTCGGGCTGGGTCGTCGCGCACACAGTCGCGGTGTCGTCGTGGATCTGGACCAGCCCGGCGTCGTCCGCATCGACCAGCATCGGCAACAGCCGTACGGTCTCGCTGAACAGCGACGGCAGATCGAGCCGGCTGGAGAGCTGGGGACCGCGGGTGGCGAGTGTCTCGACGGATGCGCTGCGCTGCCGGGACTCCACGGCGAGGCGCAGGCGGGCCGCCACCGAGCCGAGGACAGGCAGATCGGCCGGCGGGAACCCGTCGGCGCTGACCCGGTACATGATCAGCAGTTCGTCGACGGCGCCGGAGTCGCCGACCGGCACCCAGACCGCCGATCCCGGGGCCAGGCCGGCCAGCGACGGCGGCACGTCGGCGGCGAGGTCCAGGCCGTCACCGGTCCGGGCGACCGCCTTGCCGGTGGTCACTGCTTCCAGCGCGGCGCCGGCCAGCGGCCACCCCGTCGTGTACGCCTCGTCGCCGTCGGGCAGACCGCAGGAGCCCGTCACCTGGAGCTGGCCGCAGGTCAGCCGGACGGTCGCCGTCACGTCCGCCGCGTAGACCTGGGACAGCACGGTCAGAGTCTGATCCACCAGTTCAGCCGGCGACGACGGCCGGCCGAGCACGGTGAGGACGCGGATCAGCCGAGACGTGTGCCGATAGGCGTCGCCGGCGGCGGCCATGGCCGCCGCCAGCTGCTGCCGGAGCCGGTCGGCGTCTTCCACGACGGTTCCTTCGGTACGCACTACAGCGCTAGTGCCGTGATAGTGGCGTTGTGGTAGCCCGCCACTCCGGTGGTGCGAGCGAACTCGCCGTACGTGTAGAAGCCGAATGTGGCGACCGAACCGGCCGCCTTGTGCAGCCGGGCGGCTTCCTCGAAGGCCCGGTCGCCGAGAATGTCGGTGCGCGCGACGCAGCTGAACATCAGCATCACAGCCGGGTCCGGCACACCGCGCAGCGCGTCGTTGACGACCTGGTCGCTGATGTCCAGCAAGTCGTCCTGATCGGCCGAGACCACCTGCACGGCAGCGTATTCCGGCAGTGGGGTGAAGGTGTGCAGCAGCCCGCCCTCGCCGATGTAGGCCCCGCGGACGAGCTGGGTGCCGTCCGGCTCGATGAGTCCGAACGCGGTTGCGGTATGCCAGACCTCCCCGGTGCCGTCCGTGTGCTGGATGCGGGCCGGCTGGGTGCGGGTCCGCTCGTAGTTGGCGACGCCCTCGTTGTAGACCTCGGTGGCCGGACGCCCGGCGATCTCGAGGACCGCTGTACCGTCGACCTGGGTGATCAGCATGGGCAGGGTCTGTGGCTGCCAGCCGTGCGCGGCCACCACGTGCAGCGGCCGGTCCGAGCCGATCGAGACCGCCACCGCCGCGTCGCGCAACGCCTCGCCGTCGTGCAGGACGTAGGAGCCCGCAAAGGTACGGTCGTCGCCGGCCGCACCGCCGACCACCGGCACCAGGGCGCCGGTGACGCGGTAGATGCCGGTCAGCAGTCCCTGCATGTCGCCGGCCATGCCGTCGGCCAGCACCAGCAGCGCACTGTGCGGGGCGGCGGCGCCCGCGGCGTCGACGGCCTGGCGCGCCAGTTTGTGACCGGCAGCAACGGTGTCGGCGCCGATGCCGGTAATCGCGGCGGTGCCGAAACGGTAGACACCGGCACCGAGGATCATGACGCTCACCGAGGTGCCCGCCGGCAGGAACTCCCCATCGGCGAACTGGCCGCTGGCGCTGGCGCCGACCAGCGGCGCGTCACCGGTGACACCGCGTACGGCGGCGAGCAGTTCGGTCAGGTCGTACCGGATCGAGGCATAGACGATCACGAGTCCCGGCGTGGTGCCCGCGAGCCCGGCGAGGGCGGCGCGGGCCGCCTCGGCGCCGGCCGTGGCGGAATCGTCGAGGCTGCTGGATCCGGATCCCACACGAAGCCGAGTCATACCCGTCCTTCGGCTGTCAGACCGCGGACCTGAATGGTTGACCCGAGCGAAACGAAACTCAGCTTGCTCCGAGCCGCAACGGAAGGCTTGTGCCCGCCTCGGATCGGAACAGGCGTGGGGCGAAGTCGATCAGGTTCTTCTGCCAGGTGTCCCAGCCGTGTGGGCCCGGGGTGACCCCGGCGAACTCGTATCGCACCCCGATCCGGTCGAAGGCCGCCATCGACGCCAGCGTGATCGGGTAGACGAAGTCGGTCACATTGCCGGTGTATATGCGCAGCAGCTTCGTCCCGTGGTTGATCGCCGCCGGGTCGTAGCCCGTCGGGTCGGGCGTGGGGGAGAAGCCGATGCCCGCGGAGAAGGCGCCGATGTAGGCGAATTCGCCCGGGTGGGTTTTCAGCACGTCGAACGTCTGGAACCCGCCCATCGACAGGCCGGCGAGCGCTTGCCGGGCCGGGTCGTCGGAGATGTGGTAGCCGGCACGGGCCGCCGGCACGATGTTCTCCAGCAGCTCCTTCGGGAAGTTGGAGACGTTGCCGTTGCCCATCACGACGACCATCGGCACGAGGGAGCCGTCCAGGAACTCGTTGTCGAGGATCTGCTTGGCCCGTCCCATCTCCAGCCAGTCGGTGTAGTTCTGGCCACCGCCGTGCTGGAGATAGAGGACCGGGTACGGCGTCGGCCGCGCGGGGTCGTAGCCGGGCGGTGTCCACACGTACGCCGAGCGTGCCTCCCCGGCCACCGTGCTCTGGTAGGTGAGCCGGTTCACGGCGCCGCCCTTTCCGGCGGGGACGTCGGCGAGCAGACGCGACTCTCTCCCGGGTACGAGGAATGAGCTCCACGTCGGTTCCGTGGTGATGCTCGTCGGGTTCGATGTGTCCTTCTTCGAGGCCAGGTCGACGATGAATTTGTAGTAGTAGAACCAGGGCTTGAGCGGTCCGACGGTTACGCGCCACCGGTCACCGGTACGAGTGAGCGGCATGTTGACCCAGCTTCCGCCGGGCGCCCAGTTGCCCCAGAGCGTGACGTGCTCGGCCCCGGCGAATTCGGTGCCGGTCTCGGCGGTGACAAAAATGTCCCCGTTGACTTCGCGGGTCAGCCACGGCGTCGGGGTGGTGCCGGGCGCCGGCGGCGTGAACTCGTGCCGTGGCACCAGGTGACCGCGGCTGGGGCGGTGGTTGCTCACCGGGCGGAAGAGGCGCGGCGCGAAGTCAGTCAGGTTCTCCTGCCAGGCCTTCCAGTTGTGGCCGGCGTCCGGGTTCACGCCGTCGAACTCGTGCCGGACATGGGCCTTGTCGAGTTTGCGCAACAACCGGTAGGTGGGGTTGTACGCGGGATCGGTCATGTTCCCGGTGTACAGCCGCAGCAACTTGAGACTCGCGTTGACCGCCTTGGCGTTCACGCGAAGGCCCTCATCGGCGAAGACGCCCCCGAACGAGCCGACATAGGCGAAGGAGCCCGTACGGGTCAAGGCGGTCCGCACCGCCTGCACGCCGCCGGCCGATGCACCGGCGATCGCCTGCTGCCGGGGATCGCGGGTGACGTTGTATTTCCTGTCGATCGCCCGCGGCAGCGGGGAGCGCGAGACGTCGTCCTCGTCGCTCATGACGACCACCATCGGCTCGATCCGGCGCTGCACCGAGAGGTTGTCGAGGATCTGCCCGGCGCGACCCAGTTCCGTCCAGTCGGCGTGGCCTCCGTCTTCGCCGGGCAGGAGATACAGGATCGGGTACGGGCGCCGGCGGTCGGCGTCGTATCCCGGCGGCGTCCACACCGTCGCCGACCGTTGCTCCTGCGCCGTAGCGCCGGGATAGGTGACGGTCTCGACGTGTCCGCCCTGCCCCGGTGCCACGTCGGCGAGGTATCGCGCAGAGTCTCCCGGGACGAGGAAGGTACTCCAGGTCGGGTCCGAGGTCACCGAGGTCGGGTTCGTGGAGTCCTTGACGACCTTGGTGTAGTCACCCCGGAGGCGGTAGTAGTACAGCCCCGCCGGCAGCGGACCGATTATCGACGTCCAGGCGGTGCTGTTGCCGGAGCGCACCAGACCGAGTTCCGACACGTTGGAGGACGGGCCGAAGTTCCCCTCGACGACGACCGAGGACACATTGCCCATGGTGTTTTGAATGGCTTCCGCCGGGACGGCGAAGGACGCGAAACCCTCGGACACGGTCAGCCACGGTGCCGCCGCGTCTGCCGCTGCCGGTTGCGCGCCGGCGGCAGCGGTCGCGGTGCCCATCGAGACGGTGACGAGCGCTGCCAGGAGCCGGCGCGTGCCCCGCTGGTGGTGGAATGACGCTGACATTTGCTCCACTCCTTTGCGTTCAGGCGACGCACCGGAACTCCTTGAGACGAGGAGTTCGAGGCAGGACCGAAACTTTCGGATTTCTACCGGAAGCAATGACAGCAATCTATGCGTTGTCTCTTCGGGCGGTCAAGACTGCCTAGGCCGGACGGGTCCACTCAGGCTTGACGGCCATCATCTGGGCGGTCTTGGCGGGGTCACGATCGACCAGGTCCTCCAGCACCTCGTCGATCTTCGCCAGCAGCGCGACGGGCAGCCGCACCCCGGCCGCGAGCGCGTTCTCGGTGACCTGCTCGGGACGGGAGGCGCCGATGATGGCCGAGCTGACCCCGTCCGTCTGCAGGGTCCAGGCCACCGCGAGCTGGGCCATCGAGAGGCCGGCGTCCGCGGCGAGCGGACGTAGCTGCTGTACGCGATCGAGCAGCGCCGGTCCGAGCACCCGGCCGATGAACCGGGGCGCCCGCCCGCCGCTGGTGGCGCGCGAGTTCGCCGGCAGCGGCCGGCCGGGCTGGTACTTGCCGGTGAGCACGCCCTGGGCCAGCGGCTGGAAGACCACCTGGCCGATGCCTTCCCGCTCGCACAGCGGCAGCACCTGCGGCTCGATGACCCGCCACAGCATGTTGTACTGCGGCTGGTTGGCGACGATGCGGTTGCGCAGCCCGAGCTCCGCGGCGATCCGCAGGGCAGCTTCGATCTGCGGGGCGGTCCATTCCGAGACGCCCAGGTAGAGCACTTTGCCCTGGCGTACCAGGTCGTCGAAGGCGATCAGGGACTCGTCGAGTGGAGTGCGTTCGTCGAAGCGGTGCGCCTGGTACAGGTCGACGTAGTCGGTGCCGAGCCGCCGCAGCGAGGCGTGGCAGGACTCCATGACGTGCTTGCGGGACAGGCCACGGTCATTCGGGCCGTCGCCGGTGGGCAGGCAGACTTTCGTGGCGATCTCGACCGAGGTACGGCTGACCGAGCGCAGCGCCTCGCCGAGAACCTGTTCGGCGGCGCCCTGGGCGTACACGTCGGCGGTGTCGAAGGTGGTGATGCCGGCGTCCAGCGCCGCCTGGATGCAGGCGAGCGCGGTGTCACGTGCGACAAGTTCGCCGTGGGTCAGCCAGTTGCCGTAGGTGATTTCGCTGACGTGGAGGCCACTCCGGCCGAGACGACGATGCTCCACGGATCAGCCATCGACAGGGCGGTCGTAGGTGAGAAAGGCAGCACCGCTGTCCAGCACGGTGTGGTCGGTGAGTTGCCAGCCGCGCGGGTCGAACGTCGCGGTGCGGGAGAACAGCGGGATGCCCGTGCCGATGGTCAGGGCGCCCACCTTGAGGATCAGCTGGTCGATCTCGGGATAGAGCGCGCCGGCCAGTTCGGCGCCGCCGATCAGCCAGATGTCCTTGCCGTCCTGGCGTTTGAGGTCGCGTGCCGTCTGGACCGGGTCGGTGGCGACCAGCTCGACGGTGGGGTCCGGGCTCTCGGTGAGGGTCCGGGAGAAGACCAGGTGGCGCAGGTGCGGGAAGGCGTTGGTGACCCCGGCCTTGAGCCCGATCTCGTAGCTGCGGCGCCCTTCCAGCACGGTGTCGAAGTGAGTGCCTTCGGCGGTGATGGACAGGGCGGCGCGGGCCGGGCCGGGCAGCGTCTCGGGGTAGTGGGCTGCGATGTGCCCGATGTAGTCGGCCGGCAGGGGCCAGAAGCCGTTCGGGCCGGTGGGGTCGGCGCCGTCCGGCCCGGCGATGAAACCGTCCAGGGTCGTGGCGATGTAGTACACCAGCTTGCGCAACGGGAGCCTCTCGTTCGGGACCGCAAAGAGCAGGAAACGGCCGCGCGACGGCGACGGCCAGGATCTCAGTGCACGAGTCTGCCATCGATACGCTCCCCGGCATGACTCCCGAGGTCGAACAGCCATCCACCGTCGACCTGGACGCGTATGTTGGGAGCCGCCACATCGAGCTCCATCGAGGAGGGTCCCGTGCCGATGACCCGGGTCGCCGCCCTGTGCGCGAACCTCGAGCTTGACCCGCGCCTCCGGGAAGCGCTCGACGACGGTGGCCTCACCGACGCCCAGTGGGACGCCCTCGTGGCCGCGGTCCGCGCCGGCCGGCCGGGCGACGCCATCGTTTCGCTGCTCGACGCCGTGGAGGAAGCCGCCGGCTCCGCCGGTCTGGACGGCATCAGCACCGGACCGCGCGGTTTTGAGCCGCTGCCCGGCGGCACGGCCGGATCCCGGTCGGTGCGCGGATGGCGGTGCCCGCACCCGCGTCCCTGCGGCCGGGGCGAACCCGACCGCGGTGGCCGCGCACCTGCCTGCGCGCTGACCGGTGACCCGCTGGCCCCGGTACGGATCGTCAGCGAGTGACCGGGTTCCTCGAGGCACTGGGCAAGAAGGCTGCCGAGCGGTGGCTGGTTCTGCTCGTGCTGCCCGGTGTCCTGTGGCTGGCGACCGCTCTTGTGGCCGTCCACCTCGGTCACCGCAACGCGCTGCACCCCGGCGTCGTCGTCGACTGGATCAGCCGGTGGACGAAGGTGCCGCACCCCTCGGGCCTGCTCGTGGCGATCCTGGCCGGAACGCTCGTCGGCAGTGCGGCGGCGGGCCTCGTGGCGACCGGCGTCGGCTGGGTGTTGCGGCGCGCCTGGCTGCCTTCCGGCCGGCGCCGGCCCGCCCGGTGGCTCGTCGAGTGGCGGCGAGCCCGGTGGCGTCGCGAGTCCCGCCGGGTCGAGGTGCTGGTGGCGGAGGCGATCGCAGCGGCGGGCACCGCTTCGGAGGTCGTGACCGGGCCCGGGATCGCCGAGGCGCTGGCCCGCCGCGACGCCATCGCCCTGGAGTTGCCGGACCGCCCGGCCTGGATCGGTGACCGCTGGCGGGCTGCCACCGTACGGGTCCGGCGTGCGTACGGCCTGGATCTGACCGTCGTCTGGCCGCGCCTGTGGACCGTCCTGCCGGAGCAGCTACGGACTGACATCGCCGCTGCTCAACTGGCCTGTACCTCCGCGGCGGCCCTGACCGGGTGGGCGGTTCTCTACGCCGCTCTCGGCGTGATCTGGTGGCCCGCGCTGCTCATCGGCGTGGTGGTGGCGGGCGCGGGCGTGTTCCGGGCGCGGACCGCCACCGCCACCGTGTGCGATCTCGTGGAGACCGCTGCCGACCTCTACGGTCCTGCTCTTGCCGAACAACTCCGTATGACTGTGCCGGGGGCGCTCACCACCGATGCCGGCGACGAGATCAGCGTCCGACTCCGGAAGGACCCGCCCGCCGAGCCGGGCTGACCCGCAGTGCACCCGGGAATCCCCTGGCTGTAGGGGTCGCCCAGGTCGGCACACTGCAAATCCTGCAACTCCTTGTTATTGCATCGAGGTGTATCTATTGTCGCCAGGTAAGCGCTTTCCTGCCTGTGGGCGGTGGTGCCACGCTCTCGATGACGAAGGTGAGACAGGGATGAAAAGATCAGTTGCCTTGCGGTGGATAGCCGGCGGGGCCACCGCGGTCACCAGCGCCGCGATCCTGCTGGCGATGCCGATGTCGCAGGCTCTGGCCGCCGACAACCTGAGCCTCGGCGCCGGCGCCGACGGCTCCAGCAAGGCCAGTGGCACCAGCTACGGCAACGTCAAGGACGGCAGCACCAGCACGTACTGGGCGCCGGGCGGTTCGACCGGTTATGTCTCGGTCAAGTGGGGCAGTGCCACCACTGTCTCCTCGGCCGTCATCAAGCAGGCCTCGGGTGGTGGGTCGATCAACTCCTGGCGGCTGCTCAACGCTGACAACGGCGCCGTCCTCGCCAGCGGCAGCGGCAGCCCGAGCAGCATCTCCTTCTCGTCGACCTCGCTGAAGAAGCTCACCCTCGACATCACCGCCGCGTCGAGCGCGCCGCGGATCGCCGAGTTCGAGACCTACGCGACCGGCGGCGGCTCCACCCCGACCAGTACCCCGACTGCCGGCCCGACCAGCCCCACCCCCGGGCCGACCCCGACGAGCAACCCGGGCACGCCGACCGGTGCGTGGCCGTCTTCGGCCGGCTCGGCCAGCATTTCCGGTACGGTCAACGTCTCGGGCACCTTCGACGGCGGCATGAAGACGTACTGCTGCATCGGCGACGGTTCGCAGAACGAGTCGCAGGACCCGATGTTCAAGATCGCCAACGGTGGCACCCTGCAGAACGTCATCATCGGCTCGCCCGCCGGTGACGGTGTGCACTGCGAGGGCACCTGCACCATCCGCAACGTGTGGTGGAACGACATCGGCGAGGACGCCGCGACCTTCAAGGGCACCGGCAACGGCACCAGCTACGTGATCGGCGGCGGCGCGCGGTCCGGCAGCGACAAGACGTTCCAGCACAACGGCAACGGCACGGTCAGCATCTCGGGCTTCTACCTGAGCGGCTCCGGCAAGCTCTACCGCGGCTGCGGCAACTGCACCAGCTCGTACGAGCGCCACGTCAAAATCGACAACGTGCTGCTGAACGACATCGACATGGTCGCCGGCATCAACAGCAACTGGGGCGATACCGCCACCATCACCCGCGTCACGATCACCAACAGCTCCAGCGTCGTGGTCTGTGGCAAGTACCAGGGCGTCAGCAAGGGCAGCGAGCCCAAGTACCTCGGCGAGGGCTGGAACGACAGCAACTGCAAGGTCAACCGGAGCGACGTCACGATCAGGTAGATCCTGTGTCCTTCAGGGCGCCCGCCAGTCGGTGGGCGCCCGTTCGGCTGCTCGTGGTGGGCCTCGACGCGGTCCTCGGAGATCGCGATGCTGGGGTGTACGTACTGCCCAGGCGGGATGTGCACGTTCGCGCACTGACAACATACGGTGCACGAACGTGCACATCAGCTATGGTGTGTACGAACGTGCACGCCATGGAGGCGCATGATGCGGATAACCAGCGCGCGGGACCTCGGCTTGGCGGTCCGTCAGGGCAGGCAGGACCGGAATCAGACCCAGGCGCAGCTTGCCGCTGCGGCCGGAGTGAGCCGCCGCTGGCTTTCCGACCTCGAAGCGGGCAAGGCGACCGCCGAATTCGGTCTGATCCTGCGCACGCTCGACGCGCTCGGAATCGGCCTGGACGCGCTGCCCGTCGATCCCGCGCCCGGCGGCATCGACCTCGATGCCCTCCTCGGGGACACCGGGAGCGAGCGTGGCTGAGCAGGCCGGAAAGCGTTTGGCGGTCCTCATGGCCGGCAAGCAGGTGGGGATCGTCGAGCAGGGCGAGGGCGGGCGCCTTTCGCTCGAGTACGACGAGCAGTGGCGGACCGCGAGTGAGGCCACGCCACTGTCGCTCTCGCTGCCGCTCGCTCGGCGTGCGCACGATGACGCGGCGGTCCGGCCGTTCCTGTGGGGGCTGCTGCCCGACAACGAACGGGTAATCGATCGGTGGGCACGGACCTATCAGGTCTCGGCGGGCAACCCGTTCGCACTGCTGCTGCATGTCGGCGAGGACTGTGCGGGGGCGGCCCAGTTCGTCGTGCCGGAGCGGGTTGAGGCGGTGCTCGGCGGCGACGGTGGTGTCAAGTGGCTCGGCGAGGACGAAGTGGCTGAGCGGCTGCGCACGCTGCGCGCGGATCCGACGTCCTGGCATGTGCACAACAGCGGACAGTTCAGTCTGGCCGGGGCGCAGGCCAAGACAGCCCTGTATCTCGATCCGGATACCGGCCGGTGGGGCGAGCCGTGGGGTGCGGCACCGACGACCCACATCCTCAAGCCTGCGGTCGCCGGACTGGACGAACACGACCTCACGGAACATCTGTGCCTGGCCGCCGCGCAGCGTGCCGGCATGCCGGCCGCACGCTCTTCCGTGGTGAATTTCGCCGGTGAGCGGGCCATTGTGGTCGAACGCTACGACCGCCTCAATCAAAGCTCGGCCGAGGCGGTCCGGCGCGTCCATCAGGAGGACATCTGCCAGGCTCTTGGGCTCGCCCCGACCGCGAAGTATCAGAACGAGGGCGGCCCATCGCCAGAGCAGATCATCGATCTGCTGAGGCGGGAGATCCGGCCGGCGGACACCGCAGAGGCGCAGGTCGCCCGTTTTGTCGATGCGCTCGCCTTCAACTGGATCATCGCCGGGACCGACGCGCATGCGAAGAACTATTCGCTCCTGCTCGCGGGCCGGCAGGTTCGATTGGCGCCGCTGTACGACGTGGCCAGTGTGCTCCCGTACGACGACATGTATCTGCCACGGCTTCGGATGGCCATGCGAGTCGGTGGCGAGGATCGGATCGAGCGCATCAGCGGTCGGCACTGGCGTCGGTTCGCCGAAACGAACGGGCTTGACCCCGACGAGACTGTGGCACGGGTAGATGCGCTGGCCGAGCGCACGCCCGGCTGCTTCGCCGCCGCAGCAAGCGATGATGACGTAACAGCGCTCGGCAGCGGTCTGCCCGCGAAGCTGGCTGAGCGTATCGCTGCCCACGCCGTTCGATGTCGCCGCGCACTCGTACGGGAGTGATCAGCAGAGGGTTTCGGCGGGCTCGGGGATCCGGGCTCGGAGTCTTTCCGCTTCCAGTGGGTTGATCGTTTCCAGGAGCTGCACCGCGAGCTCCCAAGCCTCCCGCGCCCGCCCCGGACACCCCGCCGCCTCGTGGGCGTTGCCGAGGTGTTTCAGCGTGTCCGCCTCGCCGTGCTGGTCGCCGAGCCGGCGGGACATCTCCACCGACGCCTCGTAACACGCGATCGCCTCCTCGTGCTCTCCGCGGCCGAGGCGGATGTATCCCAGGCTGTCCAGCGTGTTCGCCTGGCCGAAGCGGTCGTCCAGGCTCTGCTGGATCTCCAGCGCCTCCTGGCAGTGCCGCAGCGCCGGTGCATACTCGCCGAGTTCGGCCAGTATCCAGCCCACCGAGTTCAGGGCCCCCGCTCGTCCGCTCCGGTGCTCGGCCCGGGTGAAGAGGTCCAGCGCCAGCGTTGCCTGGCGCAGGGCTTCCGCGTGGTCCTGGCGGCGGGCCGCGATCCGGCCCAGGCCGCGGTGGGCCAGGGCCTGGCCGCTGTCGTCACCGAGCTGCGCGAAGCGGTCCCGGGCCTGGGACAGTTGCTGCCCGGCCTCGTCGAGCCGGCCGAGTCGCAGCAGGGCGATGCCGAACAGCCGGTGGGCGTGCGCCTGCGCCGGGCGGTCGGCCAGCCGGTCGGTGGCGGTCACCGCGGCCTGCTGGATGGCCAGCCACTCGGGCCAGTAACCGCGGCGGTGGAAGAAGTTCGCCAGCGCCCAGGCGAGTTGCCAGGTGTGTGCGTCGTGGCCGGTGGCCGCGGCCCGGGTGACCAGCGCTGGGAACGTCTGCCGTTCGGTGTCGAACCAGGCCAGCGCGGCGTCGTGGTCAGTGGGCCGTTCGGGCGTCACGCCCGGGGCCGGCTGCTCCAGCCGGATCGGGTCGCGGTTCGGTCGCAGCAGACGGTCCGCTTCGTACGCCGAATGCAGGTAATGGTCCAGCAGCCGGCGCAGGGCCGCCTTCCGGTCCCGGTCGGTGTCCTGCTGCTCGGCCAGCTCGGCGGCGTAGGCGCGCAGCAGGTCGTGCAGCGCGTACCGCTCGGGACGGTGTTCGTTGAGCAGGTGCGCGGTGGTCAGCTCCGTCAGCCGGCGCTGGGCTGTCGCGACCGGGATGCCGGCCAGCCCGGCTGCCGCGGCCGGGCCGACGTCGGCTCCCGGGTGCAGGCTCAGCAGGCGGAACAGTTCGGCCGCGCCCTGGCGGAGCGCCCGGTACGACCACGAGAACACCGTCCGGACGTCCGCGATCGGGTCGCCGGTGTCGAAGGCGGCCAGGCCGCTGCGGCTCTCGTGCAGTTCGTCGGCCAGTTGCCGCAGCGGGGCGCGGGGGTTCGTGACGGCGCGGGCGGCGACCACGGCCAGGGCGAGCGGCAGTCCGGCGCACAGTTCGATGATTTCCCGTACGGCGGCCGGCTCCGCGGCGGTTCGCGCCGCTCCGATCCGTACCGTCAGCAGGCCGACCGCCTGGGCCGGCCCGAAAAGCTCGACCGGCACGGGGTGGGCGCCCTCGGCGGCGACCAGTCCGGGGAACTGGCGGCGGCTGGTCACCACGACGAGGCAGCCCGGACCGCCCGGCAGCAGGGGTCTCACCTGCTCGACCGAGCCCGCGTCGTCCAGCAGGATCAGCATCCGCCGGTCCGAGAGCAGCCCCCGGTAGAGCGCCGTGCGGGCCTCGAGTGTCGCGGGGATCGCCGCCGTCGGAATCCGCAGCGCCTCCAGGAAGCCTTGCGCCGCGTCCGCCGGGTCGACCGTGGTCCCGGCCGGGCCGAAGCCGCGCAGGTTGACGTAGAGCTGGCCGTCCGGGAAGCGCCGGCGGATGCGGTACGCCCAGTGCACCGCCAACGCGGTCTTGCCCACGCCCGGCATTCCGGAGAGCACCGCGACGGTGACGCCGACGGGCTCGGCCTCGGAGCGGCGCAGGATCTGATCCAGCTGCGCCAGCTCGGTGCCGCGTCCGGCAAATCCGGGTACGGCCGCCGGCAGTTGCGCCGGTGCGACCGTGCGGGCCGGGACAGGAGCTTCGCGCAGCAGAGCGGTGTGCACAGCGGACAGGTCCGGGCCCGGGCTGGTCCCCAGCTCCTCCGCCAGCCGGCCGCGCGCGGCCTCGTAGCGCTCGAGGGCCTCGGTGGTGCGTCCCGCCGCGGCGAGGGCTCGCATCAGCGCGGCGACCGGCTTCTCCAGCAGCGGATGCTCGTCCACCAGCCGGCTCAGCCGGTCGACGACGACGTCCGGGCGGCCGGCCCGCAGCTCGACGTCCGCCCAGGCCACGGTGGCGTCGACCAGCAGCGATTCCAGCCGCTCCCGGGTGCGGGCGGCCCAGTCCCCGGCCAGCCCGGCCAGTGCCTCGCCGCGCCACAGCGCCAGGGCCTGCCGCCAGAGCTCGGCGCGTTCCTCGACGCCGCGCTGGTTGTCGCGGGCCTGCTCGACCAGTCGCTGGAAGCGGTGCAGGTCGACCTGTTGGCGGTCGACGACCAGGTGATAGCCGCCGTCGTGGCGGGTCAGGCGGACCTGGTCCGGGCCGCCCGCGCGTTCCAGCAGCCGGCGGATCCGGGCCACGTGGGTGTGCAGCGTCCGCCGGGCGTGCCGGGGCGGGTCGTCGCCCCACACCCGTTCGACCAGCCGGTCCACCGGGACCGGGCGATCCGCGTCGATGAGCAGTGCGGCCAGGACCACGTTCTGTTGCGGCCGGACCGGTGGACCCAGGGTGCCGTGCTCGTTGCGTACGTCCATCGGACCCAGGACGAGGAACTCCATCCGCCCATCCAACCCGGTCCGGCGCGGCCCGTCGCATCGATTGTCAAGAATTCGGCCCACATCACCCCGGCATGCTCTGGCCCGCGACTCAAGTCTGCTTCGGACGGTCGGGGGAGGAAGGACGGAACATGAGACGGAGACTGCTGGGGATGGCGACGGTGCTCGGCTGCATGGTCGCCCTGGTGGTGACGGCACCGGCGGCGCCGGCATCCGCCGCGGGGAACTGCTGGTACAGCGGAAACCATTGGTGGTGCCAGAACTACTACGGCGCCGGGGTCTACAACCTGAGCTGGGACGGGCGGACCGAACTGGTCGGCCGCATGTACAGCACCACCAGCTGGTTCGACTGCCGGGACGAGACCACGCCGGCCTGGGTCGGCGGGCCGCATCCGTACCGGTGGGAGTTCACCCAGGCGGACAACGGTGAGTACGGCTGGATGAAGGACTCCGAGATCATCAGCGAGACCAACCCGCTGCCGGTCTGCCAGCCCACCTGAGGAACCCCACGCCACGAGCGTGAATGACAAAGAAACGGGGGCGTTCGTGGTCGACCAGATGGTTCTCCAGGCGCAGAGATGGGTCAACAAGACGTACGGGTCGGTGCCGGGCTACAACCCGTGCGACGAGACCGGGAGCACAGGCTGGGACACCATGTTCTCGCTGACCCGGGCCCTGCAGCACGAGCTCGGCATCACCACACTGTCCGACAGTTTCGGGCCGACGACGTTCGCCCGGCTCTCCAGCCACGGCCCGGTCGGGATCAGTTCCTCCAACACCAGAATGCGGATCATCGCCGAGGCGGCCCTCTACTGCAAGGGCTACAGCGGCGGTGCCATCGACGGCAGTTTCGACGTGGACACGCAGACCGGGCTGACGGCGATCGTGCGGGACATGGGCCTGCCCATCACCACGATTGTCAGCGACGTCACGCCCAAGGTGTTCAAGGCGCTGCTGAACATGGACGCGTACGTGCTCACCGGCGAGGACGGCAGCGAGCCCGTCCAGACCTGTCAGCGCTGGCTCAACGCGTCGTACATCGGTCGCGGCGAGTTCTTCGTCGGGCCGTGTGACGGGCACTTCTCCCGCAACGTGCAGACCGCCCTGGTGTACGCGATCCAGTACCAGCTGGGCATGACCGACAGCCAGGTCACCGGGGCCATCGGGCCGGGCACCCGGGCCGGTCTGCAAGCGCAGGCCGGAGTGCGGAACGGCTCCCAGGACAACGGGCCGACCGGGTGGGTCCGCCTGTTCCAGTGCGCGCTGGCGTTCAACAACTACGGCAACCGCTGGGACGACGGGGGCGGCACGTTCAGCGCTGACATGGAACGCATCGTCAAGGTCTTCCAGCGGTTCTGCATGCTGGCCGAGACCGGTGCCGGCGACTACCAGACGTGGATGTCCCTGCTGGTCTCGACCGGTGACCCGGAAAGGTTCGGCAATGCGATCGACTGCATGATGCCGTTCAACAGCGCCCGGCTCAAGACGGTCAAGGACCGCGGGCACACCATCGTCGGGCGGTACCTGACCGGCGGCACCAACAAGGTGCTGACCCATTCCGAGATCGCGCTCATCACCGAGGGCGGGCTGTCGTTCTTCCCGATCTACCAGGAGTTCGGCGACGGGGTCGAGCACTTCACCTACAGCCAGGGCCGCAGCGCCGGCGCCGCGGCGTGCGCGGCCGCCCGCGGATTCGGCATCCCGTACGGGACGGTCATCTACTTCTCGGTCGACTTCGATGCCCAGGACGGCGAGATCAGCAGCTCGGTGATTCCGCACTTCCAGGGCGTACGCGATGCCGTGGCGGCCGACGGTGACCACTACTCGGTCGGCGTGTACGGCTGCCGCAACGTCTGCATCCGGTTGCAGGCCGCGGGCCTGGCCGGCCGCAGCTTCGTCAGCGGCATGTCCACCGGCTTCAGCGGCAACCTCGGGTTTCCGCTGCCGCAGAACTGGGCCTTCGACCAGATCAAGAACCTGCTGCTGGCCGCCGGTACGCCCGGCGAGCTGGAGATCGACAACGACATCGCCTCGGGACGCGACCTCGGGGTCAACAGCGTCACCCGGCCGCGGGACCCGAACGACGGCTTCTACACCATGCTCATCTGGCTGGAGGCGCGCGCCGGGCAGTGGCGCGAGCAGCACAGCGAGCGGTCCGCGCCGGAGCTCGTCGCGCAGTGGCTGCGGATGCGGTCCAACAATTTCGGCTTCACCGGGTCGGACACCGTGTTCGGGGAGCTCGATGCCGGCTTCATCGACTTCGTGCGGGGCTACGCGGGCCGGCCCGATGACCGGCCGCTGCGCGATCCGCGGCATCTCTGGGACTCCGACCTCGACCACTTCGGTGCGTCGTTGGGCTCGGTGCTCAACCACGACATCGCCGGCGACCGCAGCCAGGTCAATCTCGCGGACTTCGGGACGTGGGGTGGCGACGCGCTGAGTGTGCTGGGCCAGTGGTTCCAGAGCGGCCTGCCGGCCTCGCAGGCGTACGCGTTCGCCGCCGACCGAATGGCCACCAGAGCGGACAACTCCTACCTCTCGCTCAGCGACTACATCGCCGACGTCGACGCGTGGGTCCTCGGTCAGCAGATCCGGGCCGATCCGAACGTTCCGCTGTCGACGCTCTTCAAGCAGGCGTACGCGTCCCCGGCCACCGCGAGCAGCCGGTACGCGAGCTTCTTCGCCCGCCGTTTCAACTCCGACGCCGACCTCGCCAAGGCCGCCGCGAACAGCATGTTCTACGAGCCGGGGGACTCGTCGACCGTCTGGATCCGCGACCTGTTCTGGCTGAAGGCGTTCAGCGACTTCCTGCACCCGACGCCGGTGTATCTGCCGGCCGAGGCGCGTGAGGGCGTCGCGCGGGCCTTCGCGGATCTGGTCGTCCGGTACGCCCGTGCGTGACATGCCTGACAAGGAAGGAAGCCACCTGATGATGCCCTGCGTATCGCGCCGCCAGGTTCTGACAGTCGCCGGAGTCGCGCTGGGGGTCGGCGTCGTCGACCTGGCCGGGCCGGGATCGCCCGCGTCGGCCGCGCCGAGCAGCGAGGTGACGCTGGAGCCGGTCGCCGACCAACCCGTCGCTGTGCTCTCCGGTGACGGGGCCGCCCCCGCTGTCTGCCCGCGGCAGCTCGCCGTGAAGGTGCTGCGCGGCGTCGAGCTGCCCGCCGGCGCCCAGCTGAGCGTGACGTTCGACCCGCGCCTCTACGCACCCCTCAGCGCACCGGTCATCACCCGCAACGGCCGGGTCGTCACCGCCGCCAGTGCCGTCGTCACCAGTGCCACGACCGGCCTGCACACCAGCACGGTCACGCTGGAACAGGCCGTGCCGTCCACAGGGGAGCTGCTGCTTGTCGTCGGCACCGCGAACCCGTTGCTGTACCCGTACGATCTCGTCCGGCAGCCGTCCGTGCCGACCGCCCAGCTCGGCCGGACCGCGAAGAGTGCCCCGGCCGAACGGCGCCTGCAGCCGGGACGCCCGTCGGCGTTCGGCGGGCCGGCGACCCCGTGGGGCATCGAGCTCGACGGCGCGTGGAGCCGGCACAGCTGGGGTGACCGGGCGCAGTTCGGCTATTACCACCCGATCCGCGTGACCTTGCGGAGCGTGGGACCGGGCAAGGCCCGGGCCACGTCGGCGTTCGCGGTCTCCGTCGACCCGCAGCTGATCACCAGTGTCCGGATCACCGCCGTCGAGCTGAACCGCAAGCCGTACCGGGGCGGCGCGGACCTGACCGCCACGCGGCGGACCGGCTCGCTGTACCAGACCCGCTGGCGGGTTCCGGTGCGGCTGGCGCCCGGCGACGTGCTGGACGTGACGCTGACGGCAACCCGCCTGAACCCGCCCGGCGCGCTGCCCACGATCAAGCATCCGGTCGTGAGCCTGATCTCGGCGGACGACGCCGTCGCGCAGCGATCGACCGGCAAGAGCACTCTCACCAGAGCGGATTCGGTCTGGCAGTGACGTGTTCGCTACGGGATGGTCGGCACCGAATAGCCGTTCGGCGAGCGGGGGGCCGGGGCGGGGGCCGGGTTGACGAACGGCCCGCTCTGGCCCGCGCCGAGCACCAGGGTGTCGTCGTCGTCAGCCGGCATCACGAACTGCATCGGGTTCTGGTGGGCGGCCTTGAGCTGCTGGTGGCGCCACTCCTGCAGGACCGTCTGGGCGACCTCGCGTTGCACGTCCACGATCTCCTGCACGAAGGCGTCGATCGAGGCGGTCTCCGCGGTGCGGCGGGCCTGGTTCTCGTACAGGGCCAGGTCCTGGCCGCCCTGCAGGTCGTCGGCGGCCACGTCGTGGAAGGCCTCGTCCTTGCGCTCGCGCAGCCGGTCGTAGACGCTCGGGCTGCCGATGCTCAGCAGGATCTTGAACAGCACCGGCAGCACCTCGAAGGCGGTCAGGAACAGGATCAGCACCAGGTGGGCCGTGCCCAGCGTCGCGTTCGCGTCGGTCAGCCGGCTCATCGCGGTCATCCGGGCCAGCAGGCCCTCGTTGTTGCGTTCGGAGGCGGCGAACTCCGCCTGGGCGGCGTCGCGCGCGTCGATGGACTTCGCGAGCTCGGCCCGGGTGGCCTCCAGGTCCGTGCGGACCTGACCGAGGCTTCCGGTACGCGTACCGCGCGCGGCCGCCTCGGCCTGGGTGACCGCCTCGGCCCGGTCGGCCCGTTCCCGCTTGAGCCGGTTCTCGTTGGCTTTCTTGAGCTGGTACGACTTGCCCTGTCCGGCCTTGCCGGTGCCGCACTTGCCGTCGTTCTCGCAGATGACCTGGTCCACTGCTTCCTGGTATGCCTTGTCGGCCGCGGCGTAGTCGGCGCGCGCCTTGGCGACAGCCGGGTTGCCGCTGACGTCGCCGCCCTTGTCCAGATCGGCCTGCATGGCCGCCACCGACTCGGTGAGCTGGGGGATGCGGGCGAACCGCTCGTCGGTGGCCAGCTTGCGGGCGAAGGTGTCCTGGGCCTCACGCTGCATGACCTGGAGTTCGGCGTTGATCTCGTCCTGGAAGATGCGCAGCGTCAGCGGGGTCGACACGACCAGGCCGATCAGGACGCCGAGCAGCACCCGCGGCGCGGCGAGCATCAGGTTCTGCCCGATGGTCGCGCGGCGCTGGGTGCCCGAGATGAGCCAGCGGTCCAGGTTCATGATCGCCACACCCCAGGCCAGGGCGAGCACCACGCAGACGATCAGCGGCAGCCGCATCGCCATGTGCAGGGCGAAGCCACAGGACAGCGCGCCCAGCATCGAGGTGGTGAGCACGGCGCCGCCGAGGCCGAGGTACTTGACGCGCTCACCGTACGGGCAGCTCCGGAGGATCTCGGGATCCGCGCCGGACAGCCAGATCAAGGGTGAGTTCATGGGTTGGGCCTTTCGATTTTGAAGCGGTCGGTGTTCCGTGGGCGCCGGAACGACGGGAAGCGTGGTGGTGCGGAGCCGGCGAACCGCGGCGCGGCCGCGGGCAGCCGGGCGGCGACGGGATCCGGCAGGGCGGGCCGCTCGGCCAGCGGGATCGCCGAGGGCGGCCGGGCCGGCGGCGGTACGGGCGCACGGAAAGTCGCGTCCCCGGGCTCGCCCGCACCCGACCGCAACGACAGCGGGAAGCGCACCCGCACCGCGCCGAGCTGGGGCACCCGCAGCACCTCGATCCGCACGGTGCGGGCCTCGGCCACGCCGAACGGGCCGACGGCGTGCAGCACCACGGGACGAGGGCGGTCGATCGGCACCGCGACGCTGCCGTTGGCCGGTCCCGCGTCCCGGCCGTCGAGCAGAATCCGGTGCGCGAACCGCGTACGCCAGGAGACGGTGACGCTCTCGCCGCTCAGCACGTAACCGCGGTCCACCCGCAACTCGTCGATGACCGGGTCGCCGATCCACCGGCCGAGGGTGTGCACCCAAACGCCCGCCGCGGGCCGGGCGGTGCCGTCCTGCCAGCCCTGCTGAAAGGTCCGCGCGAAGAGGTCGTGCACCTCGGCGGGCAGGAGCCGCAGTGCGGCGGCATAGCGGTGCGCGAACGCCGCCGAGCCGGCCAGGTGATGCTCCGGCCAGGTCCGGTTGCGCAGATAGCCGCCGATCACTCCCGGGCTCAGGTCCGGCAGGAAGTGGTACGGATGGTGCCCGGTCAGCACCTCGTGCAGGGCCACCGCCAGCGACCAGCGATCGGCGGCGGCGGTGGCGGCCTCGGGGTGCTCACCGACGCCGTCGTACAGCTCGGGTGCGAGGTAGCCGGCGGCCGCCCCGACGGCCAGCGGCAGGTGGCCCGCGTCCGACGCCATCGTCGCGGATTCCACCTCGGTGATCCGTACCCGGCGGTCGGCGACGTGCAGCAGCAGGGTGGACGCGTCCAGCCCGCCGTGCACCGCGCCGAGGCCGGCCAGGTCACCGGCCGCGGCGGCCAGCGCGTACGCCAGCTCGAAGCGGGTACGCATCGGCTCCGCCGCGAGCAGGCCGGAGGTCAGCGCCTCGTGCAGCGGCAGATAGCCCTCGGCGTACGGATCCGGGGCGAGCACCGCGTGGGTGCCGGGCCGGCCGGGCAGGTCCACCGTGCCGTGCCACACCGCGGCCGCCGCCAGCCCGTCCGGCAGCGGGTGGGTGAACGAGGCCAGCCGCCGGCAGAGCTCGGCGGTGTGGGCGGCGTGCCGGTCTCCGAGCACCGGGAAGCCCAGCAGCAGCCCGGAAACCGGCCGGCCGTCCACGCTCAGGACCTGGTATCCGTACGTGCCGACGCCGCCCGGCCGGGGGCGGAAGCCGAGCGTGGCACCGACCATCGGCAGACCGGGGCCGGCGCTGGTCCGGACCGTGCGGACGTTCACCGTCCGGGTGCTCATCGCAGCAGCACCGTGTGCCGCCGCCGGGAACGCAGCTCGGCGAGCCGGGCCCACCACTCGTCGGCGAGCTCGGCGGGATCGTCCACTGCGGACAGCAGGACGCGCAGGTCGTCGGGGCAGACCACGTGGGCACCGGGGGCGACGAGAGCGAGCACGTCGACCGCGCCGGGCAGCCCGTCGGGGGTGTGGGCGAGGAACTGCTCGGCCAGATCGGCGAGTGCCACGGTGGCGCCGTCCGGGCGGGCCGCGGTGGGGCAGGCCACCCACAGGTCCCACGGTGGCGGGGTGCCGACCGGGATGACGCGTACCAGGTCGGAGCCGTAGACCACGGCCGCGAAGCCGTGGTCGTCACCGCCGGGTGCGGCGTCGACCCGGGCGATGGTCTGCGCGATCGCGTCGCCGACGAGCCGGCGTCCGCCCGGGTCGTCGCAGTAGCCGGCGTCCACGGTGAAGACGACCAGGCGATGGGCCGCGCGGGGCCGGGGTGGCCGGGCGCCGGTCACGGGAGCCTGCCCTCGGCGCGGACCGTGCGCAGGACCGGCAGGAAACCGTGCCGGCGTACGGCGGCCTTGATCTGCCGGAAGCCGTCGCCGTAGACAGGGTCGGGGTCCTGCGCGATCGCCTCGCGCAGCAGCCGGGCCCGCGGGTCGCGTTGCCGTCCCAGCCAGCCGTCGGAGGCGAACTGGCTCAGCCCCTCGGCGATCGGCGGTGCCACGATGCCGAAGCCGCGCTGGACCATCCACGCGTGCATGCATTCGTGCGCCACCACGGCACCGAACTGCGGTGCGGGCAGGCCGGCGACGATCGCCAGGTCCACGACCTCCGCGTCGATCGACATCGTGCAACCGGTCACGGTGCCGGCCGGCTCTCCGCTCATGGCCACCATCTCGCCCGTGGAGACCAGGCGGACCCGTACCGGGGTGGTCAGGCGCAGGCCGAGCTCGTGCAGGCCGGTACGAATCCGCGGCAGCAACGCCTTCACCCCGTCCTGGGTCACCACCGCGGTACGCGCGCAGCGTGGACAGAGCCCGTCGGCGTCCGCGCCGGGCACCGCACAGGACCGGCAGGACGGGCCGGTGTGCCGGAGGCAGACGCGCTCTCCCATCGGCGTCTCCCACCACGTGTCGCCGAGGGCGGCGTCGCACAGCCGGCACGCGTACGGGTCAGGCGGGGATCCAGCCATGCGGCCCGCGCCTCCATCCGGTCTCGCGCGGCTGCCGGATCGGCACGGCGGCCGGGACCACCGGCATGGCCGCGATGCCGAGCCGGGAGCGCAGGTAGAAGACCCATTCTCGGGCCAGCGGACGCCGGGCCGGGTCGGCGCCGAGGCCCAGCTTCAGCAGCCGCAGACCCTGGGTGTCCAGCACCGCCGACGCGCTGCGCCAGTCCCGGTTGAGCGACGAGCCCTTGCCGGGCACGAGGCAGCGCAGCACGAACAGCGCCAGCTTGTAGCGGTCGGTCGTGAAGCTCTGCCCACCCGAGCGTTCCGGCGGATCCCAGTCGGGGCTGTGCTGCTGCTTGTTGACCGCGGCGCTGCCGTGCACCCGCGCCGCGTCACAGTCGACCAGCAGCACGTCCGGCCGGGGCCGGAGCTGGTAGAGGACATTGCGGGCGGACACATCACCGTAAACGAGGTTGGCGCCGTGCAGGATCGACAGGATGTAGGAGAAACGCTCGCAGATGCGCAGCCGGGTGAGCGGATCGCCGTCGGCCGGCACGTCGACCTCGCGGCGCCGGGCCACCGCCGCCTCGAAGATCAGGTGCTGGACCTCGCGGGGCACCTGGTCGCGGCGGCCGGACGGCAGGGCCATCTGCTCGAAGTAGCCGCGGGGGATCAGCTTCATCAGCACGCCCAGCGGTTCGTCGGCCGGACCGGCGACCGCGCACAGCGGCCACACGGTCATCTCGTCCAGCACGGCCCGGCGCTGGGCGGCCAGGCTGCGCCGGACGTCGACCAGCTTCTCCAGGCCACCCAGCGACGCCCGGACGACGCTCAGGTTGTACTCCTTGAAGACCAGCTCACCCGGCTCGTCCACCAGCTGGAAGTCGTCGAGCCGGTGGATCGTGCCGTTCGCCCCGGAGTTCAGCCGGGTCATCGGGCCCAGCGCCGACACCGGGACCGAACCCCGGCGACGGGTGGCGGCGCCCGGCCCGGCTGGGCTCATCGTGGTTCCTGCGGACTCGCCGGCCAGATCGCCACGACCGTGCGGTCGTCGTCGTAGCTGCGCCGGCCGAAGCCGACCTGGTCGGCGAAGGCCAGCGGGGCCGGCGGCCGCTGCCACCACTCGGCGAGCTGCGCGGCGACCTCGCCGCGGGCCTCGGCGATCGGGTCGCCGGTGCCGTCGGTCATCAGCAGCAGGGTGGACCGGTGGTCCAGCATGTGTTCCTGGTACGGCAACCCGCCGGGGTCCCGGGGCACCTTCGGCAACGCCACGACCCGGGAGCTGCCGACCTCCTCGCCCTCGCCCTTGACGGCGGACAGGCTGGTCCAGGCGCCGTCCGGCGCGATCGCCCAGGCGGGGGAGTCGCCGGTCCACGCCACGTAGACGTGCCGCAGGCCGTGCCGCTGGTGGCCGGTCTCGCAGACCAGGAAAGTGGCGGTCGTCGCCATCGCCGCGGCTACGTCCGTCTCGGTGGGAGCGTCAGCGGCGTACCGCTCTGGGTCGTAACGGCGCAGGCTGCGGGTGCCCTCGGTGAGGATCGTGGCGGCCAGGCCGGTGAAGATCTCGTGCCACGGGAGCTCGGCGGCCTCCGTACCGTGGTCGAGGCGGCGCACGACCTCGCGCGGACCGCGGCGCGCCACGAAGGAGGCCGCCTCGTGGGACAGGTGACCGGCCGAGACGCCGTCGGCGACCACCGCGACCAGCCAGTCCTGGCCGGCCGTGACCGCGAAGCCGTAGGCGTCCTGACGCGGGATGCCGTTCTGGCGGTGCGACAGGCCGCGGACGCTCGCCGCGCGGATCTCCAGGTCACCGACCGAGCCGTGATCGACCGTGGTGTCCGGCGGGTGGGCGGGGTCGGTACGCAGCAGCGGGCGGACCTCGGCGTGGGCCCGGCCGGGATCGCCGATGGTCGCGGGTGGATCGACGACCGCCCGCGGGTCCCGCAGCGCGAGGTCGACGTCGGATTCGATGGTCACGGTCAGCTCAGCCAGTCGTCGTCGACGTCGATGGTCGGCGGGAGCTGGCTCTTGTCCGGCAGGACGAAGCCCGAGTTGCCGTCCACCGCGCTCTGCCCCGAGGACAGCACCGACGAGATCAGGATCTCGGCCATCGCCTTGATCGCCGCGGCCGCGTCCGCGCCCGAGGTCATCGTGTAGAGCTTGCTCTTGCCGGGCGGGTGCACGAGCTGGCGCATCGTTTCCTTGCTGGCATCGGCGACGCCGCAGGGCACGAGCACCGGGTACCACTTGAAACCCTGGCCGGTCTCCTTGTCGTACGTGGTCAGCGCCGCGAAGTCGTTCTGCCAGCCGTCCATCGGCTCGCCGTCGCTGAGGAAGAAGACCGCCGGCCGGTGAACCTTGAAGCCGTCGGCCCGCAACTGACCGATGTCCTGCTGCAACTGACTGCGCAGCAGCCGGAACGCCGCGCCGTAGTCGGTGCCGCCCCGCACGACCAGTTTCGGCAGGTAGTCCTGTCCGCTCATGTCGGACAGCGGCAGGACGACCTGGGCGTCGTCGGAGAAGTCGAGCAGGCCGAAACGGATCTTGTCGGCCAGGATCGGGTTCTTGGCCAGCGCGTCGGCCACCGACGGCAGGATCTCGTTGGCGGCGTCGATGTTGCGGCCGGCCATCGAGTACGAGACGTCGACGACCAGGTAGAACGGCAACAGGATTCCCTGTTCGGACATGACTTCCTCCGGGCTCGGGTGGTGCTCAGGACAGGGTCTGGGCGATCTCGGCGATGCCCTGGGCAGCGCCGACCACGGCACCGACCTCACCGGCGCCGACGGACAGGTCCCGCAGCAGCGCGAGCAGGCGGTCCTTGCGGGGCCGCGGTTCCCCGGCCTCGGCGCGCAGGGCCAGCGCGGCCGCCTTGACCCGTTCGGGCTCGGCCAGCTCGGCGCGGTTGCGGTTGACGACCTCGAACAACGCGGCGATCGCGGCGGTCAGCTGGTCGGCGGGGGTGCCGTACTGGTGCACCGTGCCGTTCGGGCCGATGACCTGGGTGCCGCCGCTGATGTGCTTGATCTCGACGTTCATCTCGGGCTCCTCGCTACGGGATGGCCGCGGGCGCCCACGGCGCCGCGGTGGGCTGACCCGGTACGGCGGCGGACGGCTGCTGCACGACGGTGCCGTTCGCGCCGATCACGGTGTTGCCGTTGGTGATCGAGCCGATGCTGATGCTCTGGTTGACGATGCTGGTCTGCTGCCGGGTGAACTCGGAGGTGTCGATCCCGTGCGCGCTCAGGAAGTCGAAGATCGACTCCAGCATCGCCTGGCGCAGGATGCCCAGGTCACGGTCCTCGTCGGCATACTGGAAGAGGCCGATTCGCTCCGGGCTGGCGGCGTCCTCGCGTAGCCCGCCGCCGGCGCCGTAGTCGTAGATCGGGCTGCGCCGGGCCTGCCTGCGCTGCCGGTTGGCGGCTCGCGCCCGGCGGGCCGTGCCGCGCGCGTCGCGCAGCAGAGCACCGGGGCTGCGCAGCAGCTCCCGCAGCGTGCCGGTCACCGAGCGCAGCACCACCCGCCAGGCCACGTTGCTGGGCAGGTACGCCGCGACGCACAGCTCGGCCCGCAACGGCAGCAGCACGAAGGCGTGATGCTCGACGAACAGGTACGCGGCCGTCCGCTCGACCCGGACGAACACCTCGACGACCAGGTCACCGCCCCAAGAGACCTTGCGCAGACACAGGTACGTGCGGGTGGTCGGCTGCGGCTGGTCGATCCCGGCGCGCAACGCGGCTGAGCTCACGGTCGTCCGCGGGCGGTTCATCGGGTCGGGATGCAGCCCCGGTACGGTGCCCGCCGCGGTGCCGGCCACGAACAGCCGGTTGTGCACGTCCAGCCCCGGAATGCCGGTGCGCCGGGCCGCCAGCGTCAGGTCCTTGTGCAGGTCGGCGGCGGTGAACGGGCGGACGGCCGTGCCCGCCCGGGCGGGCCGGGTGCAGTTGATGTTGAGCTTCCAGCGGGCCAGCAGGGCGCCGGAGCCGACGAACGGCTCCCCGCCGGAGAAGACCACCACGTTCGAGGTCATCACCGAGGCCAGGTACGCCTCCGTCGCCCCGTCCAGCGGCGGCGCCAGGTCCCGGGGCTGGGCCGGATCGTCCCGTACGGCCAGCGCCCGGCGGTATCCGTCGAGGCGATGCACCAGCAGCACCGTGAAACCGGCGATCCAGCCGCCCAGCAGCACCATGATCAGCAGGGGCACCGCCGCCTCGCCGCCGGCCACCAGCACCGGCAGGGCCACGGCCGGCGTGCCTGCCAGCACCGCGGCGAGCAGGCCGTGCTGCCGGCGGTGCCGGGTCACGGCGAGCTCGGCGTGCCGGGCCAGCGCCACCAGGTCCATCCCCGGGCTGGGCCCGAGGGCGTCCAGCGAGTCACCGGTGAGGACGCCGAGCACGTAGCCGGCGAACCCGTCGGAGAGGTGCACGGCCGAGCACAGGTACCGGTCGGCGTACGAACCGGTGCTCGTGGTGGGGGTGGTCATGGGACCGGCACGGAACCCTTCGTCTATGCGTTCGTTAGCTGCAGAGAGAGAACTTAGGGACGCTCTGGCGCAGCTATGGCGCACGAGGATCGGGGGAACGGTTCGTGACGGGGGGCGGGTCGGGGCGGCAGGGGCGCTGCACAGCCGAGCTGCGCCGCCTGCTGGAAGGCCCGTACCGGTACGTCTGGCTGCGGTCGGTGAGCCGCGCGCACGGCGAGCAGATCAACTTCAGCGCGGTGGCCAAGGTGCTGGCCCGGACGGCTGAACTGGACCGCCCGGAGGGCGTGCACCACCGCGAGCTCCGCGACCGGGTGCGCCGCGCGCTGACTCACGACCGCCTGACCAACGACACCCTGGACCTGTTCATCCGGGCGTTCGGGATCCGCACCCCGGACGCCGACCGGCTGTGGATCCTGCTGCTGGAACGGCCGCCGGTGCCGGAACCACGAGCGCCGCAGCACAGCGACCGCGGTGTCGAGATCGACGGCCGCTGACGCAGAAGGCCCCGCCGAGCTGCACAGGGCAGCTCGACGGGGCCTCCGTCGCAGGCGTCAGGGCAGGTTGACGGGGCGCAGCACGCGGTCGATGGCGTGTGCGAGCTGCCGGTTACCGGCGTTGATGTTGAAGACGACGACGCGCGGGTTGCGGTCGTTGGTGTCGGCGTCCTTCAGCCAGACCTGGGCCGGCTGGTGCCGCGGGTGCGGGTGAGCACCTTGACGGGGGAGTTCGGCTTGGCCTTCAGCACGGCCAGCACGGCCGCGGTCAGGATGTCGAAGTCCTTCGAGTTGTGGTCGAAGCCGCTCTTGTCCTTGAGCAGGCGGGTCGTGACTGCTGTTACGACTGATGCTTCGCCGGGGGAGGGCCCGGTGGATGCGGCGGACCGCCTTCCCGGCGGAACAATCCGGCGCCGCCGGTGGTTACGACAGTCAGCGCAGGGGGAAACCGGGCCTGAGAAGGTGATGAAGGCCACGGCTCAGCCGGCCCGCACCTGAGACGATGCTTGTGGCAGTGGCCGGGGCACGCTACCTTTAGCGCAGTCGGGACCTGGACGTAGGCGGCACTACCCGCCCCTGGGAATCCCAAATCGGCCGAGTTTCAGACACCGGCCCCCTGTTTCTTTCTTTCCGGCGCACGGGCTGTCGTCGATCTTCCGCAGCCGCGCCGACGCGTATCCGCGTACCTCAGATGAGGAGTAGTTCATGACAGAGCGTGACGTTCGCTCCGGCGAACGCCGTACCACCAGTGCCCGCCGCCGGCCCGCCGGCACCGGGCCCCGCAACCGCC
>NZ_JBEZGQ010000012.1:0-31739 GCF_040650095.1 Actinoplanes sp. NPDC048791
GCCGTGCGGCGCCGCGCCGGCCGGCCCGGCGGACCCGCTGATCACCAGAATGCCGGGCGCGGTCACAGCGGCGAGAAAGAGGCTGAGGGGTACGCGGCGCCGCTGTTTCATGTCCGCGTCCGGAGGGTTGAGGCTGGCTCGGGCATGGCTGGGTCCTCTCGCATCTGAACGTCCACCCGATGGGGCAGGCGCCAATATGCGAGCCAGGCGCATTTTTCGAGCACCGGCAGCGCATCGGTGGATGCCCTGACCGTGCGCCGGCAGTGCTCACCTTTCACTCTCGGCCAAATGGTGTGGTCCGTCCCGGAGCCGCGAATCAGGATGGGCGCGTAACGACGGATTGACCGAAGCGGGGGACCGATGAGGCGATACACGCACCGGCCCGAGGACGGCATCCGACTGCGCCTCCTCGGCCCGGTCGCTGCGTTCGGCCCGCGCGGGCCGATCAAGCTCGGCGGCAGCCGGACTCAGAGACTGCTGGCGACCCTGGCACTCAGCCCCGGTCGGACCGTTTCGGCCGGTGCGCTCATCGACGCGGCATGGCCGGAATCGCCGCCGGCCACCTGCCGCGAGCAGGTGAAGAACTGCCTCGGCACGGTGCGGCGCTGTCTCGCCGCGGACATCGGCCGCAACGTACTGATCCGCGAGTCCAGCGGTTACCGGCTCGATCTCGGCGAGGACGCGATCGACGCCCACCTGTTCTGCCGTGCGGTCCGGCCGCCGGCACAGCCGGAAAGCGAGCGGGCCGCCGTGGCCCGCCTGCGCAAGGCGCTCGACCTGTGGGCCGGGGCCGCACTGGACGGCATCGCGGAGGGTGCGCTCGGCTTGGAGGCGACCCGGCTCGACGACATGCGCCTGGCGGCGTACGAGGAACTGTTCGACCGTGAGCTGCGTCTCGGTTCCGGGCCGGCGCTGATCGAGGAGATCGCCCCGCTCGCCCGGCGGCATCCGACCCGGGAACGGCTCACGCTGCAGCTCATGACCAGCCTGCACGAGTCCGGCCGGGCGGCCGAGGCGATCCAGGTCATGGACGAGCACCAGCTCCGGCTGCACGCCGAGATCGGCGTACAGCCCGATCCGGCTCTGCGGAAGCTCGCCGCACGGATCTGGCAGGGCCGCACCCACCGTGCGGTGGCGACCGAGCCGGACCCGGCGGGACTCGAGGCACTTCTCGCCCAGCTGACGGATCTCACCCGCGAGATCGTCCGGCGGTTCGAGTCGGCGCCGGCCGGTGCGGTCATCGGCACATCGCAGAGAGCCGGCGGCTCCCCGGTTACCCGGGCGGTACCGGCCGGCCGGGTCTGCCCGCGGTGCGGGAGCTGGGTGGTCGACGGCAATCGGCACGACGTGTGGCACGTCGCCCAGTCCGCGCCGCAGCGCCACCGTCTCCGTCCCGCGTAACGAACCATCACGTTCCGACATCCATCGTGGATGGTCGGCCATAATGAGGAGGATTTCGTATGTCTTCATCTGTTTCATCCGGCCGAGCTCTTGCGGGCCTCGCCGCTGTGGGAGTGCTCGCGTCCGCGGGCGTTCTGGCCGCGGCGATGCCTGCCCAAGCGGGCTGGCGCGGTGAGTGCACCGTCATGGTCTCCAACGCCACGCAGTACAAGATCTGGTGTGACGGGAACGGCCCGGAGAGCTATCGCGCCGCGATCAAGTGCTTCGGCACCTCGGGCACCTCGTACCGGTATGGGGCGTGGAAGTGGCACGGTGACCGCACCGGCTCCTATGCGGCCTGCCCGGGTGGCGTCAACGCCATCACGTCCCGGTGGATGGAGCTCAGCTGATCGGGCTCCTGTCTCGTGAATGACGAACAGGCGGTGGCGGGGTTGTTCACCCGCCACCGCCTATGTTGCCTGTTCCGAGTTCTGAGCCGACAGGCCCGCGCACCGTCGAGATGCGCGGGCGCTGATCAGTAACGGCCCGTACACATCCGTTCTTCGCCGACGACGCCGTAGTCCACGCAGGCTTCGCCGAGCATGTTGGCGTCGTCCAGCATGATGGTCCAGTGGTCTTTTCCCTGCGGGGTGTACGGGTTCCTTCCGTCGTAGCGCGACGCCCGGAGAACCCAAGCCCCTGCGGAGTTCTTCTGGTAGCTGTTGATGGCGAGACCGTAGAAGTCCTTGCCGCGGGCCCAGACGCTGCGGCAGCGCTTGCTGTATCGCAGTTCGACGGCGAGGAGCCGGCCGCCGCCTGGCCAGTACGCCTCCCGCACCGTCACGGCGTCGTCGGCGCACTTGAAATTGACGCCGCCGGCATCGTAGAACCGGGACTCCGACGACTGATCTTCATACCGCGAGTACGCCTGCGCCGGCAACGCCGTCGTCGCGACCAGCCCGATGGTCGCCATGATGGTGACGACCAGCAGCCTGAGCTTGCGCGGTCGAGAGATGTGAGACATGACATTTCCTTTGTTCGAGATGACGCCGCCTGACGCGGGGACGCGTCCCGGTCGGACCCATCCTGAGCTGTGCGGCGGCGGCGGGCCAGACCATTCATCTGAGCCTTAAAGGTGGTCCGGCCCGCCGCCGCGTCCTGTCAGGACCAGCGGCAATTCATGACCGGTAGCAGATCCTCCACGGCACGCCGGTACGCCTGATATCCATCCACATTGGGGTGGAAGGACCCGGCTCCGATCTTGGAGCTGTCGGCTTCCCCGTCGTCGTCCGGGTCGTGGTAGGCGTCACCGACGTTGTAGGAGTTGATGTAGTTGTCGAACCCCCAGCCGACCTCATGCCCGTCGAAATAGGTGCGGACGTCGATGGCCGCGACCTTGTGCTCCATGTCGGCGGGAAGTAGCTCGGTCGCCGCCACCCGGGCCATGTCGTTGAGGAAGTTCACCTCGTCCTTGCTCAGTCCCCAGGTGAAGCCGGGCACGGCCACGGAGAGATCCGACCCCTCCTTCAACAGGCGCGGGTAGCCGACGAGCACGATCCAGGCGTTCGGCGCCCGTTCCCGGATCTCGGCGACCACCCGGTTGACGTCCGGCTTCACCACGTCGCGGATCCGTCGCGGGACCGACTCGGTGACCGGCGCCGGGAAGTTCGGGACCGAGAAGTTCGGATCCACGCAGTGCTCGGGCAGACATCCCTGCACCACATCGGACCAGCCGGCGTCATTGCCGCCGATGCTGAGCATGACCAGCGTGGTGTTCCGGTCGACGAAGCCGGAGTCGAGCTGGGTGACCTCGCCCTGCGTACCGTTGGGCAGCTGGCCGGAGGCGTTCGCCGGCGCCGGCGAACCGTCGAGCTTCTTCGTCGCCATCACGTTGTGCGTCCGCGCTCCGGCGCAGGCGATGTGCTGGAAGTCGACGTTGGGATCCCAGTCCTTCCTCAGGGCGTCGAGGGTCTTGCCGTTCGGCGTGCCGGGTAGCACCACGCTCGGCCCCCAGGCCTGCGGAGAGCGCCGGCATGCGTCCTTGAAGTCGGCGTCGTTGCCGTACTGGTCGGACACCCGGGTGTATTCGTCGGCGCCCTCACCCGCGGAGAACGAATCGCCCATCGCGACGATCTGATGCCGGGGCTGGCCGGCCAGGGGCTGCACGGCGATCGCGTCCCACGAGATCTTGTGGATGCCCTTGCCGTCCTTCGTCACGTTCGACAGCTCGACCATCGGGGTGCCGGCCGCGCGGAAGTCGAACACCCCGATGTCCACCCACTTGTTCTCTTCCCAGCGGGTCGGGATGGTGCGGTGCTGCGACGGGGTGCTGTCGCCGGGCCGGTAGATCTTGTAGTCGGCCTGGTGTGTCCAGGTGCCGGTCGAGGGCAGATGGACGAAGACCCGGGTCCACGCGTGCGTGGGTTGGACGACCCAGGTGCCGGTGACCTTCATGCTTCCGCCACGGTCGCCTGCGCCATAGGTGAAGGCCGTCCAGAAGTGCCCGTTGAACCCGCCGCCGACCTGGTGGAAGTCCACCTTCGAGGGGTAGTCGCCGTAGTCGTCGGTGGCGAAGTTGAGCGCGAAGCGGCCGCCTCTGCTCTCCTGTCGCGCGCAACCTCCGCGCACCACCGGTGTTCCGTCCGGGACGTCGTCGACGACCACGGCGTTGCCCGGCAGGCCGGCCCGGCTGCAGGCGGGCGGATAGCTGTTGCCGTCCTCCTGATACGCCCAGCCGGGGTCGAAACGGAGCGTCTCGTGACCGCACATGGTGCACGGGTTGCCGGCCGACGACTTCCAGCCGATGCTGGCGTGGAACCAGCACTTCAGGTCGTACTCTCCGAGGCCGTTCTGGTGCATGCAGGGGCCGGGCGGATCGCTGGATACGCCCGGTGCGGTCGGCTTCTGCAGCTGCCCCGGGTAGCAGTCGTTGTCATTCGGTCCACAGAAGATGGCGGGGTTCGGCTTGACGTCCCGCTTGTTCTGCACAGTGGTCCACCAGGCCTGCCGGTAGCCGGCGACGACCGTGGACTCCGACTCGTTGATCTCCACCGGGAAGCCGGCCCAGCCGAGCACCTTCTCCTGGTACGGCCACCGCTGCGGGTTCTTGGCGTCCGCGCGGTCGTCCATCAGGAACGGCTTGCGCTGCGGGTCGAAGCGCGGGTTGATCGGGTTGTTGCCCCACCCGACGCCCCACGGCTGACCGTCGTGCATGTCCGGGTGGAAACCCGAGTTGTACGCCCAGATCGCGAAGAACCAGTTCTCCAGGGAGGACGGGTCGCCGTCGTGGATCCGCATGCCCGAGCGATAGACCTGGTTCCACTTGTCCTGGAGGATGCGCAGGCCGGCCGCCACGTTCGCGGCATAGTCCAGAGCCACCGCGCGCTGCGCCTGCTCCGGCAGCGCCGTCTCACCCGGCTTCTCCCGTCCGGCCCGGCGCATGCCGTCGGTGACCTGCGCGACGCCGTAACCGCAGTCCGCGTCCTCCCAGTTGACGACCCAGTCGTCGGAGCTGGTGGTGTTGGAGAGGTTGCGGCCGTAGTAGTTGCCGATCAGCGGGTTGCCGGTCATGCCCGGCAGGATGAACCGGGGCGCCTGCCACATGTTCGACTCCTGGGCGATGATGCCGAGCATGATCTGCGCCGGGACCCGGCCGCCGCCCTCCAGCGGGATGGGCGGGAACAGGCCCTGCGGGGTGTAGGCCGGCATGCCGAGGTTCTTCCAGTTCGCCGGCCGTTGCACGGTCAGCGAGTCGGTGATGGCCTGGTCGACCGCCCACTCCACCTGCCGGGGCTTGGGCTGTAGCGCCTGGTTGGCCGGGTCGTTGCGGGGCACCGAGCAGTACCGCTCGTCCTCGATCTGACTGGTCGGCGAGCCGCTCGTCGTCGCTCGCGCCGACGGGCCGGCCTTCGCGGCCGGGGCCGACAGCGACGGATGCGCCGCCCGGCCGGCCTCGGGGTCGACACCGTCGCCGGGGACGACGCCGAACGTCACCGCCGCATCGGTGTCCAGGACCTTGGCCTCGATCCGCACCGGTTCGGCCGGCCCCGGGGCGGTGTCGGTGCCCACCGTGCTGACCTTGGTCACCGCGAACCGGCCGTTGCTGGACAAGGTGCTGTCGACCGGTACGTTCGCGACGCGTACCTCTGGAGGGAGCGCACCGGACCGCTCGGCGCGACCCGTCACGTAGACCTGGCCGGCACCGTCGGCCGTGAGGCCGACATCGGTGACGGCGCCGGTGGCCAGCGTCGACGTCTTGGCGTCGGCTTGGGGGACGGTACGGCGGACGCGCGCCCGATCACCGGACCGGTCCATGAAGACGAGGCCGCCGGAGCGGTCCGGAGTCAGCCGGAACGGCACGCCGCCCGTGTCGGCGATCTTGCGAGTGCCGCCGTCGGCCTGGATGCTCAGCAGGCTGGTGGCCCCGGCCGCGACGATGCCCGGTCCCGCGGGCACCGCCGAGCTCACCTCACCGGCGACCAGGGTGCGCTTGGTGATGCGCCCGGCGGCGGTGTCGACGGTGGACAGCCGTGTCTGTGCCTTGCCGCCCGGCTGGTCGCCGCGGGTGCCGGCGAACTGGCTGACGACCGCCTTGTCGTCGGTGCCGCAGCCCGGGTTGAAGTAGGCCAGCGTGCTCTGTATCGGCAGTTTGGCGACCTTGCCGGTGACCAGGTCCACCACCGCGGTGAACCCGCCACGGTCGAACAGGTCGAGTTCGTTGGTAAAGGTCCGCGGCGCGTAGACCACGACGAGCTTGCGGCCCGAGCCGGTCAAGCAGGCGTTGCCGATCCACATGTCGGTGTCGAAACCTGGCTCGGCCAGCGTGGCGACGGTCGTCCAGGTGTAGCCGCCGGCCGCGGTGGCAGTCAGAACGTGGAACCCGTCGGCGTCGCCGGTCGTCGTCCAGGCCCGGTCCGCCGACTTCCGCCAGCCCTTCGGTAGCAGCTTGTCGCGTTCCTTCGGAGCGATGGTGTCGGTCGGTCCGGCGGGCCCGGCCGCGGTCTTCCCGGGTTGGGGCGGCGGTGTCGGCGCCGACGGCGCGGCGGATACCGGCGCCGCGGTGGCCACCAAGGCCAGCGACAGCGCCGCCCCCGCGGTCCAGAGGAGTCGTCTGAGATTCACGAGCGTCCTTTCCTTGTCTGACTCGGGCCACAGCGCCGGTGGCGTGGCGGTGGCGCCGAGTCTCTGTGCCGCTCGTGAGGGCCGTCGATGCTATTCGGTCGTGACTGAAAGGTTCGGTCAGCGGGCCGTTGGGGCTTGTCGCCGGTGCATGTCGAAGCCGCCGCCGAAGAGATCGTGATCGCCGGGAAGGATCGTTTCCGGGTGGGAGCTACACCAAGCGTGACGTCTCCGGACGGCATCGAAGGGTTTCCAGAATGGGGTATGGCAAGGGCGTGTGCCCCGTGGTTGCCTGTGTATCGCCGGCGTCGTGGCGATGCGAGCGGATTGGCGCGCCACGTACGCCGGCTCGCGCTCTGGCTCGACGTCAGGCGACGTGGAATCGCTTTGTTCTGAGGTCTGGGCGCTGCCCGACGAGCGCGGCAAGGACAGCCAGGGCGATGTGCATTGTGGAACCCGCTCGGGCAACGTCACTACGGTCAGATGACATCACTCGTCGATGGTCATGTGGGTTGCTTAGGAGTCCAGGGGTTCGGCGGGCGGGCCGGCGTTCTCCTTGTCGGCGAGCCAGTTCTCTGCGTCGAGGGCAGCCGCGGCCCCGGTGCCGGCCGAGGTGATGGCCTGCCGGTAGACGGGATCGGCCAGGTCGCCGGCGGCGAAGACGCCCGGCTCGCTGGTGCGGGTGGACCGGCCGGCGGTGCGTACGTAACCGTGCCGGTCGATGTCGACCTGGTCGCGGAACAGGTCGTTGGCGGGGTCGTGGCCGATGGCCACGAAGACGCCGGTGACCGGCAGGGTCCGTTCGTCGTGGGTGGCCGTGTGGCGCAGCCGCAGCGCCGAGACCGTGTCGTCGCCCACGACCGAGACGGTTTCGTGGTTCCAGAGAATGCTGATCTTGGCGTCGGCCGCGGCTCGTTTCTGCATGGCTCGGCTGGCGCGAAGAGTGTCGCGGCGGTGCACGAGGGTGACCGTACGGGCGAAGCGGGTGAGGAAGGTCGCTTCCTCCAGGGCGCTGTCCCCGCCGCCGACGACGGCGACGTCCTGGTCGCGGAAGTAGGCGCCGTCGCAGGTCGCGCAGCTGCCGACGCCGCGGCCGACGAACTCCTCCTCGCCGGGCACGCCCATCCGTCGCCAGCGCGATCCGGTGGCCAGGACGACGGCCTTGCTGCGCAGCACCCGGTCGGCGACCGTGACCGTCTTCACCGGGCCGGTCAAGTGGACGGCGTCGGCGTCCTCGTCGATGAAGGTGGCTCCGAAGTTCGCCGCCTGCCGGCGCATCGCGTTCATCAGGTCGGGCCCGAGGACGCCGTCGGCGAAGCCGGGATAGTTGGCGACCGCGGTGGTGGTCATGAGTGCCCCGCCGGCCTCCGCGCCCTCGACGACGATGGGCCGCAGGTCGGCGCGGGCGAGGTAGATCGCCGCGGTGTACCCGGCCGGGCCGCCGCCCAGAACCACCACCGGGGAGTCGAGCTCGCCGGGATTCATCGGGCGATCGCCTCGAGCAGTTCCTTGCGGTCCATGCTGCGCGGTGGCAGCGCCGAGGTGCGCCGGTACTCGACGGTGCCGTCGGGCGCGATGAGGAACGTCCCGCTGTGCTGGACGGACAGGAATACGCCCATTCCGGCCGCGGCGTGCCCGGAGCCGGACGCCCACGCGGTAACGGCGGTGGACGGCACCTTGGTGGCGACCTCGCGGGCCTCGCCGACATCGCCGGGGACGATCAGGACGACCGACGTCCCGCCCAGGCCGCCGGCCTCAGCCAGTTCGGCCAGCGAACGGGCGTGCTTGAGGCAGATCGGGCAGGTGTCGGAGCGCAGGAAGTAGGCGATCGCTCGCTCGCCGCCGCGGATGCTGTGCAGAGTGTTGCGGTCACCGCGGGGCGACACGAGTTCCAGATCAGGCATGCGGGTTCCGATGTCAGGAACGGTGGCGGCACTGGGCATGATGTCCTCCCGAGGGGGTCTGTCGCACCGGACCGGTGCGGCAGGCCCAATAGTCAAGTAAGCTGCGTACATTGTCAACCTACCTGCCTACTTTGTCGTGGAGGACGCCCGATGACTGAGGAATCAGCGCTCCAGCAGCTTGCCGACGCGGGCAGCGACGAACTGGGCCGGCTGCTCCTGCGCGCCGTACGGGCGGTCAACGAGCAGGTCATCGGCCGGCTGGCGGCGCTCGGGCACCCGGAGGTACGGGGGCCGCACACCGCGGTCTTCGCCAACCTGGACCCGGGCGGCACCCGCGCCGTGATGCTCGCCCAGCGTGCGGGCATGACGCGGCAGGCGATGAGCACCCTCATCCGCGAGCTGGAAACTGCCGGCTACCTCCAGGTCAGCCCGGACCCGGCCGACGGCCGCGCGGCCCTGGTGCGCCTCACCCCGCTGGGCGAGAAGTTCTGCAGCGACGCCGCCACCGTGATCACCGAACTGGAAGCCGAGTGGGCCCAGCACCTCGGCGACGCCGACCTGACCCACCTGCGCAAGTCACTGCACGCCCTGATCGGTTACACCTCGCCGGCCTGACCGTCCGGTGTGTGGCGCGTGTTCTGCTGATGGAGGTCGAGCGCGGTCAACCACTGATCGAGTGCTTCGGCGGCGTCCGGGTCGACCGCCCCGCTGATCCACGCCTGGGCCCGGCGCCAGGCCGGCTCGGCTTCCGCGAGTGCCCGGTATCCGGCCTCGGTGACGGCCACGCGCGTGGTCCGACCGGTCGCGGACGTTGCGGCGGCGTGCACGTACCCCTGCTTGGTCAGCACGTCGACGTTACGGCTCACCGTCGAACGTTCGAGCCCCAGCCAGCCGGCTATCTCGGACGGGCGGGCGGGGGCGCCGAAGACAGCCAGCTCGGAGAGAACTTCGAGCTGGGGGAGCGTCAAACCGTACTCCCGCAACTCCGTGTCGAAGCGCCGCGACACCAACCGATGCAGCCGCGCGATACGCCTGCCCAGGCACTGGTCGGACATCCACAGCGCCTGCTGACGGGCCTCGTTCGCCGACTTCTGTTGCATATACACCTCCGTACGGATAGCTTAGCCCTTCCAGATGTTGCAGATACACCATCGGAGGCAGCGTGTCCGAGTTCCACGAATTGTTGAGACGTAACCGCCTCTTCGCCGCGAACGTCGACCTCACCAGGCTGGCGATGCCGGCGGCCATGCCCGAGCGCATACCCCTGGTCATCACCTGCGCCGACCCCCGGGTCGAACCGGCCGACTTCCTCGGCGTGAACACGGGCGACGCCGGGGTTCTGCGCAACGCGGGGGGCCGCGTCGACGACCGGGTGATCGAGGACATCGCGTTTCTGGCCATGCGCCTTCGCGTGCGCATCGACGTCGCGGTCATCCATCACACGCAGTGCGGGACCGGTATGTTGGCCGATCCGGACTTCCGGCACACCATTGCCGGCCGCGCGGGAGGCAACGACGCAGACCTCGCCGCCAAGGCCGTGACCGACCCGGTGGAGACCGTGCGCTGCGACGTCGCGAAGCTGCTGGACAACCCGATGCTCGCCGGCGACCTGGTCGCTTCGGTGTCCGGTTACGTGCTGCGTCTGGAAACCGGACTCGTCGAGATGATCGTCGAAGCCACCATGACGGAACGGGCGCCGGCGTGACCTGCTCGGGACTGCGCCGGGTGACGGCGATGGTTATGAGCAGTGCCAAGGCATCGGCGCTGCGGCTGCCGGGCTCCGCCTGGTCGACGACGAACTGCTGGCCGGGAGCGCTGCGGACGTCGAAGGCCTGGTAGTCGAGGACTTTTCGAGGCTCCACCGCTGCAGCGGCCTGCGAGCACCGCGGCGATCGCCGTGTCACTGGCGGCGAGAACCGGGTACACCCGCCCGGGGGAGTCGCCGGACGGGAGTGGCCTTCGGATTCCCGTGCCGAGCTCCAACAGAAGAAGCGAGCCATCCGTCGATCCGGCGAGGATGCGCTCGCCGGCCGCCATCGCCACTCGGGCGGCGGCGAAGCGGGCGGGCGATTGCGTCTCGGTGGCGGCCGCGACGATCCCGGCAGCGTCGAACAGCTTGATACGAGTGGTGAATCTCCGGCGGCCGGCGATTCTGGTCTGGCCGGCGACGACGAGCAGCGGGCGTGCCGCGCACGGGCGCTGGGACGGGCCGACGTCGCAGACGTGCAGCAACGCCGCCGGCTCGAAGTACGCTTCGGCCGGGGGTGAAGAGAATCTTGGACGCCCGACGCACCTGGCAGCCGCTCCGAACCACCGTCCAACGACGCGCCGACCATACCGCGATCGTGGGCTGCGACCTGTTTGTCAACGGGGTCGCCGTCGAGAGCCCTGGCTCCGCCGCGGATCTGGGGCGGCTCCACGAACGGGCACGGGAGCAGGACGGCGCCTTCGTGTGGCTTGGGCTGCACGAGCCCTCCGAGGCCTCGCTCACCCGCGTTGCCGAGGTCTTCGGCCTGCATCCGCTGGCGGTCGAGGATGTCCTGCACCGCGAGCAGCGGGTGAAGATCGAGCGCTACGAGGACGTGACTTTCCTCGTTCTCCGGGCCGCCCAGTACGTCGAGCACGAACGGGTCACCGCTACCAGCGAGATCGTCAGCACCGGTTTTGTTCGTGTCTTCGTCGGCCCGCACTTCGTCATCACCGTGCGGCAGGGCAGCGTCATGGAGCTCAGCTCGCTGCGGGCCGGGCTGAGTTCCGACCCGGAACTGCTGGCCCGGGGCCCATGGTCGGTTGTGCACGCCATCCTGGACCGCCTCGTCGACGCCTACGTCGACATCGCGGCCGCGATGCAGACCGATATCGACCTGACCGAGGCAGCCGTGTTCGCGGCCGGGACGCCGGTCTCCGTCGAACAGATCTACCAGCTCAAACGCCAGTTGATGAAGTTCAAGACGGCCGTGCTTCCGCTCCAGCGCGCGTTGGCGACCCTGGTCGGCGGGCAGTTCGCCGACCTGTCCAAGGGGATTCGCCGCTACTTCAGCGACGTCGCCGACCACCATGCCGCCGTCGTGGAGCAGGTCGTCACCTTCGATGATGTGGTCAACGCCCTTCTCCAGGCCCGGCTCACTCAGGTGACCGTGGAGCAGAACAACGACATGCGCAAGATCGCCTCGTGGGCCGCGATCGCCGCGGTGCCGACCGCGGTCGGCGGCATCTACGGCATGAACTTCTCTCACATGCCCGAACTGACCTCGCGGTACGGCTACCCGGGTGCCCTGCTGCTCATACTGGTCGGCGCCGCCGGCCTCCACCGCCTGCTTCGTCGGGCCGGATGGCTGTGACACGGGCTGGCTTGGAGGCGGGCGCCGGGGTGTGACATCGGCGCTGGTCGGCTCCGATAGTGACGTCACGGATCCACCGATCGTGCCGCCCGATCCGTTCTTCGTGGCCCGGGGAGTCATGATCCCGCTCTCCCTGGTCCAGCTGGGGTTCACCGGCTGCTGATGGCTGCCTCCTACGCCGCCGAGACTCCGTCGCCCGGCCTGACAGGACGCGCGCCCGCCGCGACGCCGCTGCCCGGCTCGGCGGAGATGGGCGACACCGGCACCGGCCTCGAGCCCGCCGGCTGCGAATCGCCGTAGCCGCTCCACCACGCCGCCACCGAGGTGCCCAGCTCTGGCCGTGTTTCTCAGGTGGCTGCGGCGCAACCGTCGACCGGGCGGGTCAGCCGGTGATCTTCTCTGCGATGTCGGTGGCGATCGCATCGAGCTGGGCGCGGGTGAACACCGGCGCCGGTGCGGACGGCGCGCTGCCGTCGCCGCCGAAGTAGTTGACGGCGCTCAGGTGTACCGCGTGTCTGCGGTCGGCGAGTTCCACGTCGACTCCGTAGAAGTGCCACCCTCGGCCGGGCTTGTCCACGTACCGGATGAGCCGCAGCCCGGATGCGGTTCGGGTGGTCTGGCAGTCGGCGATCGGCGGCGCGCATTCGTAGAGCGGCTCGCACGATTGGCCGGCCCCGCACCTGACGTCCCGCAGCGACAGGTAGAAGCCGCCCTTGCGGCCGTCGGCGGTGACTCCGGACCGGGCCCGGAACGTGCTGTCGTCCAGCGCGAACATCACCGGATGCCCGTCGGGTGTGCGTTTTTCACCCGGCACGTCCGGCATGTAGATCCACCGCACGTCGGGAGCGTGCTCGGTCGCCGCCTCTTCCAGGACGGTCTGCAACCGGTCGAGGATCCGCTGCTGCCCGGCCGGCGTACCGGACTGCAGCTGGAACGCGAGCGGGCTGGGCGACACCGACGGCGACAACGAGGGTGATGCGACGGCGGCCGGTGGGGCGGGTGGAGGCTTGGAGCCTCGTCCGGGCAGGAGACTGGCGCCGACCATGACGGCGACGACGGCCACGGCGGCGGATCCGCCGGCGGCGAGATGACGGATCCGGCGGCGGCGACGGGTACGCCGTACGACGGCTTCGACGTCGACGGTCGACGGCGGTGCCGTGCCGAGGAGCTGGTCGAGCATGGCCTGGTTCACTGGTGCCTCCTCGTGGCGTAGCTGAGCGCGCGCAGAGCCTCCAGAGCCCGCGCGGACTGGCTCTTGACGGTCCCGGTGGTGACGCCGAGCAGTTCCGCGGTCTCCTCGACCGAGTGGTCGAAGTAGAACCGCAGGACGACGACGGCACGTTGCCGTCGCCCGAGCCGGGACAGCAACGCGATCAGCTGCTCCCGGTCGGCGACCTGGTCGGGCGGGCTCCAGCCGGGGTCGGGCACGTCCTCGGCCGGGTACTCGCGCCGCCACGGCCGGCGATTCTCGTCGATCCAGGACCGGGTCAGGACGCGCTGCGCGTACGCGTCCGGGTTGTCGGCGGCCGACACCCGGCGCCAGTTCTCGTAGAGCTTGCCCACGACTGTCCCGACCAGGTCGTCAGCCATGTGCCAGTCGTGGCACAGCAGGTAGGCCGCCCGCCGCCAGCGGTCCATCCGTATTTCGACGAACTCCCGGAACTCGTCCTCCTCGGACCTTTTCACGGTCCTCCCCCCACACGTCTCTGCGGGCACGACGGAAACTCCGGTGTGCGAGGTTGCAGGCTGGGTCGTTCGTACGGAACGCCGCCGACGTCGGCGCATGCCGCACAGCAGGGTCAGTGCGGCTGGACGTGCACGATGTGGACCGGTTCGGTCTCCGGGCCGAGCCGGACGAAGTTGTGCGCGGACCAGTTCCAGTGCTGGCCGGTGATCAGGTCGTGGGCCACGAAACCGTCGTGCGGGCCGAGGCCGAGGTCGTGCATGGTCAGGTGGATCCAGGTGTCGCGGGTCTGGCTCGGCTCCAGGTTGGCCACCACGATGACCACGTCGTCGCGGTCGTAGATCCGGCGGGCCTTGGAGAACACCAGAATGTTGTCGTCGTCGGCGGAATGGAAACGCAGGTTCCGCAGCCAGTGCAGGGCCGGGTGGGCCCGGCGGATCTCGTTGATCCGGGTGAGGTACGGGGCCAGCGACGGCTGGTCCCACCGGCGGTGCTTGTACTCGTACTTCTCGTTGTCGATCTGCTCCTCCGCGCCGGGGCGGGCCACGTTCTCGATCAGTTCGTAGCCGGTGTAGATGCCGTAGCTGGGCACCAGGGTGGCGGCCAGGGCAGCCCGCATCTTCCAGCCGGCCGGCCCGCTGCGCTGCAGGAACGGGGTCAGGATGTCGTGGGTGGTCGGCCAGAAGTTCGGTCGCATGTAGGCCGCCGCGGGCCCGGCCAGCTCGGTGCAGTACTCCTCGAGCTCTGCCTTGGTGTGCCGCCAGGTGTAGTAGGTGTAGGACTGCTGGAATCCGATCCTGGCGAGGTTGTGCATCATCGGTGGGCGGGTGAAGGCCTCGGCCAGCCAGATGATCTCGGGATGGTCGGTGGCGACGTCGTCGATCAGCCGGTCCCAGAAGGCCAGCGGCTTGGTGTGCGGGTTGTCCACCCGGAAGATCGTCACGCCGTGGTCGATCCAGACCTGCACGATCCGGCGGATCTCGGCGTAGAGCGCGTCCGGGTCGTTGTCGAAGTCGAGCGGGTAGATGTCCTGATACTTCTTCGGCGGGTTCTCCGCGTACGCGATCGAGCCGTCAGCCCGGGTGGTGAACCATTCCGGATGGGCGCTGACCCAGGGGTGGTCCGGCGCGCAGTTCAGTGCCAGGTCCAGGGCCACCTCCAGGCCGAGCTCCCGGGCGCGGGCGACGAACGCGTCGAAGTCGGCGAACGTGCCGAGGTCGGGGTGCAGCGTGTCGTGCCCGCCCTCGGCCGACCCGATCCCGTACGGCGAACCAGGATCTTGATCGGTGGCCCGTAGGGCGTTGTTGCGGCCCTTGCGGTTGATCCGGCCGATCGGGTGGACCGGCGTCAGATAGACCACGTCGAAGCCCATCCCGGCGATCGCGGTGAGCCGGTCCGCCGCGGTGCGCATGGTTCCGCTGACCCACCGGCCGGTGGTCTCGTCGACGTGGGCGCCCTCGGAACGCGGGAAGATCTCGTACCACGCGCCGTACAGCGCGCGGTCCCTCTCGACCAGCCACGGACGCTCCGGGCCGGCCGACACGAAGTCGCGCAACGGCCGCGCCGCGAGCTCATCCTGCACGGCGTGGGTCAGGCCCGCGCCCAGCCGTACCTCCGGCGCGGACCGGGTGTCGCGCAGCCGGTCGATCGCGTCGCGCAGCGTCGCCGCCTGCTCGGCCGTGCGGTCCACCTCGGCCACGGCACGCTGCAGCACCCGTGCGCCTTCTTCCAGCATCAGCTCGGTGTCGACCTGGGCACCGACCTTGATGACGGCGTCGTGATGCCAGGTGCCGTACGGGTCGGACCAGCCCTCGACCCGGTACGACCAGCGGCCCGGCCGATCCGCGCTGACGGTGACCGCCCAGGCGTCCAGGCCGGCGTTGACCCGCGTCATCGGCCGGTGGTGTTCGCGCCCGGCCGGATCGGTGAGCACCGCCGTGGCGTTGACCGCGTGGTGGCCCTCCCGGAACACCGTCGCGGTGATCTCGAACTCCTCGTCCACGACCGACTTGGCCGGCCGGTCGCCGTCGTCCACCACCGGCTTGACGTCGACGACCGGGATCCGGCCGGAGCGTTGCGGCATCCTCATGTCAGGTCACGGTAGCGGCGTCCGGGGAATCCCGTGCCCCAGGACGATCGACAGCAACATTCAGGTGAACAGGCCGGCGCGCGAGGTCCACCGGGTGTTCACCGCGGACCGTTAGCGTGGTCCGTTCGGGACACCGGGGGAGATTTGACCGACGCCATTTTCCTAGCGCTTCTGGGCATCGCGGGGGACGTGCTGCAGCGGATCGCCGGCGACGTGCTGACGGAGTTCGCGCAACGCCACCGGGCCGGTGGCCGCACCGAGGTGACCGCGGGGCAGCTCAGGCGGGCAGTGGACCGCATGCGCTCCGGCCTGACCGAGCTGCGACAGAGCGACCTTCGCGGTGTCGCACCGCACGAATGGGAAGCAGCGGTGTCGGTCGCGCGCACCAGCCTCACCGGAGCCGGGATCGACCTGGCCCTGGTCTTCGACGCGAGCTCGACCCGGCGCGTCTGGCCGGGATCGTCGAGGCCCGCGGTGCGACGGACCTGGATCGCGTGGGCCTCGACGCCGGCGGCACGGCCGTTTATCACCGGGTGGTCGGCCTGACCTGCGAGCAGCTGATCGCCTACTTCCGCTCGCTGCCGCAGTTCGAGGAGGTGGTGCAGACCCGCACCTTCTGGCGGGTCGGCGATGTCGCCCGCCAGCTCGACGCGCTGCTGCAGCATCAGCGGTCGGCCGCCGGCATCGAGGATGCCGCCTTCGCCGCCCGGTACGCCGAAGCGGTCACCGACGCGCTCGGGCAGTTCGAACTGTTCGGGGTCACCCGGGGTCGCCGACCGCGCCGGCACACGTTCGACAAGTACGTGACGCTCGCGGTCGCCCGCCGCACCCAGGGGGTGCCCGACGACGACGAGGACGGGCTCACCGGCGTCGGCATCGACGTGGCCAACGCCCTGCTCGACAACCCCCGGGTGGTGATCCGGGCCGGTGCCGGAGCGGGCAAGACCACGCTGCTGCAGTGGCTGGCGGCCAAGGTCGCCGACCGGATGGTCTGGACCCGGGACGGGTACCTGCCGTTCTTCGTGCCGTTACGGCAGTTCGCCCAGGACTCTCACGAGCTGCCGTCGCCCGAGCAACTGCCGGCGATCGTCGCCCGGATGGTGGCGGGGGAGATGCCGGCGGGCTGGGCCAGCCGCCGGTTCGCGTCGGGCCGGGCGCTGCTGCTGGTCGACGGGGTGGACGAGCTGCCGCCCGAACGCCGGGAGGCGGCCCGTCGCTGGCTCGGTGAACTGGTCCGGGCGTACCCTCAGGTCCGTTTCGTGGTGACCAGCCGGCCGCCGGCGATCGAGGAGGACTGGCTGGCCGCCGAGGGGTTCGTGCCCTTCGACCTGCTGAGCCTGAGCGGGCAGGGGATCCAGGACTTCCTCGCCCGCTGGCACGAGGCCGCGGCCGAGGAATCCGGCGATGAGCCGGGAGCCGCCGACTGGCTCGAGACCTGCCGCCGGGAACTGACCGAGCTGATCGCCGGCCGGCCCGAGCTGCGCCGCCTGGCCGCGAGCCCGTTGCTGGCCGGGCTGATCTGCGCGCTGTACCAGGACCGGCACATGCACCTGCCGCGCGACCGCAAGAGTCTGTACGACGCCGCCCTGGAGTTGCTGTTGCTGCGGTGGGACGAGCGGCGTGGGGTCCGCACCGACCGGGCGCCCCAACTGAGCATGGAGGAGCAGGTGGTGATCCTGCAGCGGCTGGCGTACTCGCTGGTCAAGAATCAGGACATCCTGCTGCCGCGGGCCGAGGCCATCCGCCGGATCTCCCACGCGATGCGCGGGATCCGGCAGCACCAGGCCGAGCCGGAGTTGGTGCTGCAGCGCACGCTGGAGCGCACCGGTCTGCTGCGCGAGGTGTACGACGGCCAGATCCAGTTCGTCCACCGCACCTTCCGCGACTACCTGGCCGCCAAGGAGGTCGTCGACGCGGGTGACCTCGGCCTGCTGATCGACCATGCCCATCTGGACCAGTGGCACGACGTGGTGATCATGGCGGTCGCGCACGCCCGCCCGGCCGAGCGGGAACGGATCCTCACCGACCTGCTCCGCGGCAACGCCGCCGCCCGGGAGCGCGGCGTCCTGCACGACCGGCTGCGACTGGTCGCCGCGGCGTGCCTGGCCCAGGCCGACGTGACGGACAGCGACGAGATCCGCGATCAGGTGCATCAGGCGGCGCGGCGGCTCATCCCGCCGGCCACGCTGGACGACGCGGAGCTGCTGGCCAAGGCCGGCCCGTTCGTGCTGGACCTGCTGCCCGGCCCGCAGGGACTCGACGACGAACAGGCCGCCCGGGTGATCCGCACCGCCGCGATGATCGGCGGCGAGGGCGCGCGCGACATCATCGCCCGGTTCACCGGCATCGACCAGTCCATGGTGATCGACGAGCTGCTCCGGGCCTGGCGCCTGTCCGAGGACCCGGAGAGGTACGCCACCGCGGTACTGGCCGACGTGGAGTTCGGCGACCTCCGGCTGGAGATCCAACGCTGGTCGCGGGTGCAGTACCTGCGGCACCTCACCAAGCTGGCGATCGTCTCCTGCCGCGGCGATCTCACCCCACTGGACCCGCTGGCCGCCATCCCGGGCCTGCGCCGCCTGGAGCTGCTGCAGAATACGGTGCTGCGCGATCTCTCGCCGCTGACCGCCGCCCACAACCTGCGAGAACTGCACCTGGCCAGCTGCCCGTTGCTGCGTGACCTGAGCCCGCTGGCCCGTACCCAGGTGTCCGAGCTGCATCTGCACCTGATGAACGCCCCGCTGGAGACGCTCGGCGGCGCGCAGCTCACCCGTCTGGTGATCCGGGACCGCAGCCTGGCCGCCGGCCTGCACCCCCTACCGGCCGGCCTGCCGCTGACCGACCTGGTGCTGGACAACCGCCCACCGGACCGCAACCTGCGTGGCATCGAGCGGCTACCGGCGCTGACCCACGTCGAATTCTTCGGCGCGCCGGATCCCGAGGAGCTCGCGGCGTTGAGCCGGCTCCCCGCACTGAGCAGCCTCACCGCCCACCAGCCCGACACGGTGGATGACCTCGTGCGGCTCCCGGCTCTGCAGCACCTGGCTGTCGACGGGATACCGGACGCCCAGCAGTCAGCGGTCCTCGCCGCGCTCAAGCAATCCGGCCATCTGTCGATCACGCTCAACGGTGAGACCATCGCCTCATGACGAGCCGGCCGGCCCGGAAAGGCTTCAGGGCACCGCCGGCTGGACACCTTGTCGCCCTGAACAGAGGGCCTGACCCCGCGCAAGGCCTGGCCCGGGTGGGTGACCGGTTGATCCTGTCCAGTGTGGAGATTCTCGAGGCGCCGGTGCGTTATCCGGAGCCGGTCGGCGGATACGACCGCACTCCCGGCAAGGGACGCGGCCATGTCTTCGTGCTGGACCTGAACGGCAATCTCCAGCACGACATCGTGCTCGGCGAGGGGGACATGTACCACCCGGGCGGCATCGACGTCGACGGGCGTTCGCTGCTGGTGCCGGTGGCCGAACGGCGGATGATGGCCTGCACCGGCATCACCGAGTACGCCAACGCGGCCGGCGACAAGTTCGAGCTCGGTGGCATCGCCCCGATCGATCTACGGTCCCTGCAGGTCCGTCATGAGGCGCCGTTCCAGCAGTATTCGTCGGCGGGGCACGTGGCCACGCGCAACCCGGTCCACCTGGAGAACGAGGGGCGGACCCTGCGGGTGTGGGCGGCGCCCGACGACGGCGAAAAGACTGCGGGCACCGAGATCCTGGTCTACGAAACGCGCGTACCGGCCTGAACGCTGGCGGTCCGGCGCGGCCGGTTCCGCCCTACGGGCCTCAAGCGGCAGATGCGTCCGGGTGCCGGTCGGTGAGTGGCCACGGCCGTTGAGACGGTGCCGGTACGCCGAGGGTGTCCAGCCGTCGCAGGATCACCCCTTCGCGCAAAGCCCAGGGACAGATCAGTAGATCGCTGATCTCGAGCGTTCGCATCGCGACCCCGGCCACCAGCGCGCCGGCCACGAGCTGGTGCGCGCGGCCCGGGCTGACGCCGTCCAGGGTTGCCAGGTCCGGCGAAGCCATGCGGCTGATGAAGCTGAACGTCTGGCGCAGTCCGACGTCGGTCAAGGTGCGGCGGGCGCGCGGTTCGCTGCCGGCCGGAGCGGCCGCGGCGAGTCGTGCCAGCGAGCGGAACGTTTTCGAGGTGCCGACGGCCAGCTCGTACGGCCCGGTCTGCCGTATCTGCTGGGCGACCGGCGCGAGAGCGGCCTCGAGATGATCGGTCAGTGCCTGGACATCGCCACGCGTGGGTGGGTCGCCGGTCAGCCACTGCCGGGTGAGTCGTCCGGCCCCGAGGGGCAGCGACAGCGAAACCTCGGGATCTTCGTCGCGGCCGGCGGCCAGCTCCAGCGATCCGCCGCCGATGTCGAGCACCAGCAGGCGTCCGGCCGACCAGCCGTACCAGCGGCGAACGGCCAGGAAGGTGTAGCGGGCCTCGTCCTCGCCGGAGAGCACCTGCAGGTCGACACCGGTCTCGGATCGGACCCGGGACAGCACCGCGGCCGAGTTGTCCGCGTCGCGCAGCGCGGAGGTCGCGAAGGCGATCAGTTCCTCACAACCCGCGATGGCCGCGGTCGCCTTCGCCCGAGCCACGGCTCGAACCAGTCTGTCGGCTCCCGCTCGGGTCAACCGCCCCGCGTCGATGTGCTCGGCGAGCCGCAGCTGAGTCTTCTCCGAGCGCATCGGATCGGGGTGCCCGCCCGGCTGCGCATGGACCACCAGGAGATGCACGGTGTTCGAGCCGACATCCAGCACGCCGAGCCGCATGTCAACCACGGTAACGCTGAGTGGGGGCGGTCCGGAGGCAGCACGATGAGATTCATCCGGCGTTCAGTGTCCATTCGTCCACACAACATGATCCGAGCGCGGACGCCGGCGTCCGGTCTCCTGGCTGGTGGCCGTCGACGTGATCGGCCACCAGCCACGTCTCGCCGGTGTTCATCCGCGTAGCGCTGGATCCGGCGGCAGCCCGTCAGCTGAGGTACTTGTCCCACGGGCCGGTGATGGCCAGCGTGAGCCCGGGGTCCTGCATGTTGACGTAGAGGACTCGGCCGTCGTCGGTGAAGGTGGGCCCGCAGAACTCGGAGTCGTTGAGCTGGTTGCGGGCGATGGCGTAGACCGGTCCACCCGGGAACGCGCTGAGGACGTGGGACGCGCCGGCGCCGTCCTCGGCCAGCACCAGGCTTCCCCACGGCGTCACGGTCACGTTGTCGGGGCCGTCGAAGGTCAGATCGGTGTACTTGGCCGGGGCCCCTTCCTCGGCGGTGACCTGGTGCGGGAAGTACGTCACCAGCTGGATGGTCTGGTCGCGGTAGTTGTAGAACCACACCATGCCGTCGTGCGGCGCCGCGTCCGCCGGGAGATCGCCGTCCTCCCAGGCGTAGGAGTTGACCACGTACACGCCCTCGTCGGTGCCCCACACGCCCTCGAACTTGCGGCCGCGCGTGACCTGGCCGTCGGTGTACTGCTCCCGTACCGGTGTGGTCTTGGCGTCCCGGTCGGGCACTTCGATCCACCGTACGGGGAACGGCCGGCCCAGCTGGGCGGAGGTCAGGTAGGCCACGTCGGGCAGCACCGAGCCGTCGTCCATGATGATCTGCATCGCGGCGAGGACACCGGCGTCCGGCGCCAGCCGGGTGAGCACGCGCGGACCGACCTTGAGACCGTGGGGTGTGGTCCACCGGTAGAAGAGGCCGTTGGATCCGTCGGCGTCCTCGGACAGGTAGATGTGGGTGCGGTCCTTGTCGATCGCCAGGGCTTCGTGGGCGTAGCGGCCCAGGCATCTGATCGGCCGGGGGTCGGCGGTGCCGTCGGACCAGACCTCGAAGACGTAGCCGTGGTCGCGCTGGAAGACACCGGTGCGGTCGCCCTCGGTCCACTTGTCCCCGGCCCGGTCGTCGGTCTCCTCGCAGGTGAGCCACGTCCCCCAGGGGGTCGGGCCGCCCGCGCAGTTGGAGACCGTGCCGGAGATGGCGACGAACTCGCCGAGGTTGCGCCCGGCGCGGTCGGTCGTGATCACCGTGCAGCCGCCGGCATCGACCGCGCCCGGGTCGTAGACGGTGCCTCTGATGTGCGGTACGCCGAACTCGGCGCCGGGGTCGATCTCGTGATTCTGGATCAGGGTGTAGCGGCCACGGCCGGCGTCGAAGGCGGCCATGCCGTCGTGGTCGGCCGGGGTGACGCCCTGGCCGCGGTCCAGCCGGGTGACCCCGGCCCGGGTGACGACGGTGTAGCTGAAGCCCTCCGGCAGAGCCAGGACGCCGGCCGGGTCGTCGACGAGCGGCGGGAAGGGCACGCGGCCGCTACCGGCGGGCCGGTGCGGCCGGCCCGGATGGGCCTGGGCCAGGGACGGGACGGAGCCGGTGACGGCGAGACCGACGCCGGCGGCGGCGCTGCCGGTCAGGAAGGTACGGCGAGACGATGGCACGAGGTGTAGCTCCTCCACACGAGTGGGACGGTCGGGTCAGTGCTGCGGGCGCCGGGGCAGGACCAGGTCCGTCCAGACGAGCCGGTGGTCAGAGGTCGGGAAACCGTTGACAGGCGACCACTGCGGGTCGAAGACGCCGGTCAGCCGGAACAGCGGATCAACCCGGACCGGCCAGAACACACCGGAGCGCAGGATCCGGTTGCCGGCCCGGGGCAGCACGTAGTCGGCGTGCAGGTTGCCCGGTGCGGTGTCGGCGAAGTCGGCCGTGTCGAAGCGAGGATCACCGTGGTGGGTCAGGTTCGCCCCGCCCTGCAGGGCCGAAGCCTCCACCGCGCCGGCACTGGACGGGAACGTCCGAGCGTCGATCAGCGGGTGCTCGGTCAGCTGCCTGATCGCGCTCCGGTAGGAGTCACCGTCGTACGGGTCGGCGTTCTGGTCACCGGCGATCACGAAGTTCTGTCCCGGCTCGAGCCCGCCCCGGCGGCCCTTGTCGTCGTAGATGTAGGACGACGCCCGCGGCGTGACGTAGTCGGCCCAGAACCGGATCTCGTCATGGTTGCGCCGCCCGTTACGGTCCTCGGGTCCGTCGAAGGTCGGCGGCGTCGGGTGCGACACCAGGAAGTGCACTGTCCGGCCGCGTGCTTTGATCGGCACGTCCCAGTGACTCTTGGAGGACAGCCGCAGCGCCGCCTGTTCCTGCGGCGAATAGAAGTCCACCGGCATGGCATTGCCGGGCATGTCCCGCCACTTGAACAACTGGAACGTGCGTACGCCACGGACGTCGATCGGGTACTTCGAGTAGACCACCATGCCGTACTGGCCGGGAAAGAGCCCGAAACCGTACGAGTCGTCGCCGTACGCCTGATCCCCGGGCGTGGTGTCCACGACGCCGTTGTTGTTGAGGTCGAAGCCGGAGGACACTCCGGTGTTCGACGGCGCGACGTAGCGGTACGGGTAGCGCTGCGCCGGTGCCCCGTTCTGCGAGACGGCGAGGAAGTTGTCGGCGAACAGGCGCGCCGCCACCGGGTCGAAGTCGAACTCGTTGATCAGCACGACGTCCGGCCGGCTGCGCTGGATCACCTCGGCGACATTGCGGGCCTGCCGCCGGTAGACGTCGTCCACGCCCGGATCCGCGAGCTGCTCGCGCAGCAGACCCTGGGTGGGCCGGTTGAGCGAGAGGTTGTACGTGGCGAACCGCACGCTGTCGTCCCGGCCGGTCGCCTGGGCCGGTGACCCGCCGAGCAGAGCCGCGCCGAGCACGGCCGCCATGAGAAGTTGCTTCATGACCCCTCGGTACCGGACAGCCGACCCACCGGGCAATGGTGATCGCGCACTGTCGCCGACAGTTCAGCTGCCCACACCCGGCCCGTCGCCCACTGCTCATGCGAAATCACGCCGATGACCATCTCCGGCCGCGGGCCGTTCAACATCAACGGCCGGCCACCGTGAACGGTCCGTCATCGGGCCGGCTCTGGACGAGTCCGCCCATCGCCGGATCGCTGATGCTGTCGCGGCCGTTCTCGAGGTGCCCGGCGTACCGCCGGTGCAGGTCCTTCCCGGCGGTCACGGTGAGGTCGTACCAGCCACGGGTACGCGCGACACCCCATGACCTGCTCGCTGCCCGTCCACCACGCACCGGGACCGTGGTCTGCCGGCCGGTGTATCGGTCGCGGATGGTCAGCTGAACCGGCTCCGGCCCCGGGTTGGTGAAGCTGAGCGTGACCTTCTCGGCGCGCTGGTCGTACTCGGTGGTCATGGCCACGGCCGGCGCCTGCGCGCTGCCCACGAAGGTGCGGCAGAAGCCGTTGGGGCCGTGCACCGAGACGTCGTAGCTCCGGGCTGCCGCCCAGGTGCCGGTGACGGACTTGCCTGGCTCCACGGTGTACGTGCGCGGCTGCTCGCCGGACGCGGTCGAGCGGGCCAGGAAGACCGCGGTCGCCTCGCCGGTATTGCGGAACGTGACCGTCAGCACCTGGCCGGCGACCGCGCCGTCGGCGTGCAGGGTGTACGACAGCGCGCGCGCCGGGCGTACCCCTCGCTCCTGGCCGGGCAGCCGCCCCTCCTTCGGTGGGACCGGCACCTCGTCGGGGTGCCGCACCAGGTCCGCGGGCTTGAAATCAGCGGTGTCCGGGAGCCGGACCGGACGGTCGCGGTTGGGTGTCCGGAAGTCGAAGGCGCTGGTCAGATCGCCGGCCACCGCCCGGCGCCACGGGGTCATGTGGGACTCGATCAGGTCCGGACGTCCGCCGGCGAAGCGGGCCTCCAGGAACCGGATCAGCGACGTGTGGTCGAACAGCTGGGAGTTGACCCACCCGCCCCGCGACCACGGGGAAACGACCATCATGGGTACGCGGACGCCGAGGCCGTACGGCCCGGCGGCGTTCGCGGGGTCCCCCGGATAGATCTCGTGGGTGGTCGCCACGGTCGACGCACCCTGCGCCGGTGACTGCGGGGGAGTGGGCGGCACGAGATGGTCGAAGAATCCGCCGTCCTCGTCGTAGGTGGTTCGGATGCTCGGTGTACGCCTCCGGCGCGACGATGTAGGACACTGAGGGCAGCCGGCCGGTGCGGACGTCCTCGCGGAAGTCGGTGAGCAGCGCCAGCGGGTCGCGGCCCAGCGGGTTGATGTTCGTGCCGGTCTTGGCCCGGTCGGCCAGCGGCGATCCGGGAGCGGCGTTCTGGTAGCGGTGGAAGTACAGCAGCGAGTTGTCGCCGTAGTTGCCGATGTACGGGTCCTGGGTCCAGCCCCACGAGCCCGCGGCGTTCAGGCCGGTCCCGATGTCCTGGTACACCTTCCAGGACACGCCGGCCCGCTCGAGGCGTTCCGGGTAGGTCGACCAGTCGTAGCCGGCCTCGGCGTTGTTGATCACCGGTCCGCCGCCGGAGCCGTCGTTGCCGACCCAGCCGGTCCACATGTGATACCGGTTCGGATCCGTCGGCCCCAGCAAAGAACAGTGGTAGTTGTCGCAGACGGTGAAGGCGTCCGCGAGCGCGTACTGGTACGGCAGGTCCTTGCGGGTGTGGTAGGTCATCGTCGTGACGCCCTTGCTGGGCACCCACCGGTCGTACCGGCCGTCGTTCCAGGCGGCGTGCCCGTCGGTCCAGCCGTGCGGCGGGTCGGGCAGGTAGCTCTGTCCGAGGTTCGGCACGTCGGGCGAAGCCCCGTACGCCGCGCAACGAGCCGAAGTAGTGATCGAACGAGCGGTTCTCCTGCATCAGGATGATCACGTGCTCGACGTCGGCGATGGTGCCGGTGTGAACGTCGGCCGGGATGGCCAGCGCCTCGCTGAGGTCCAGCGGCAGGGCGGCCGCGGCGGCCGGCAGCCCGGCCAGCTGAAGAAACGTGCGACGGTCGACGGCACCCATGTCGGGTCCTTCCGGAGGCACTACGCGGGAACTCGCAACCGGAAGCTATCGACGGAACATGGATACGGGATGGCGGGCGATGACCGGCCGCTGAGGGGCAGATGACAACTCGCCGCACATGAACGGCAGGTGGCTCGACTGCGGCGTGACCGGGCCGTGATGTGGTGAATTCTTCACCGCATGGTCGACCCGCGGTACGGCGGCGTTCTATTCTGGCCGCTCAAACAGTGGGTAACGGAAGGCATCATGATGGCCGATGCGGCGGTCGATGCAGTGGTCAGTGCCGACGGCAGTCTCATCATCCGCCCTCGTGGCGTCCTCGGTGCCGAGGACGCGGTCGATCTACGCCACACCCTGGTCCACGCGGTGCGCCATGTTCGCCCGCTGCGCCTCATCCTGGACCTGCGCGACGTCCACGATCTTGACTCGATCAACGTCGGCACGCTCGTCGCGGCCTGTCACCTCGGTGACGATCATCAGGTCGCGGTCTTTCTCGACAACTCCTCAGTGACGGTCGCCGGCCGGCTCGCCGCGGCCGGAGTCGCCGCGCACCGGCTGCGACACGTCGGGAGACCCCTGGCCGCGTGAAGGTCCCTGACCTTCGCACTGCGAGGTCGCCGGCTTGCGGCGGGCAGGGTGTCGGCACTTCAGGCCGACCCACCCCGCAGCGCCTGAACCATGATCGCTACCGTGGGCCGAGTGATTCAGCCCGCGGACGGCCACGTACACAGCGAATTCTCCTGGGATGCTTCTGAGGGCTCCATGGAACGGACCTGCGCCCGCGCGGTGCAGCTCGGTCTCCCGGCCGTCGCGTTCACCGAGCACGTCGACTACTCCCGGTGGACGGTCGACGAGGTGGTCCTGGAGCGTTCACCCCTGCGCCGGGAGCTGACCGGCCCCGACGGCGTGCTGGTCCCGCCCGAGTTGGACCAGGAGCGCTATCTCGCCTCCGTCCAGCGGTGCCGCGAGATCTTCCCGTCGCTGCGCATCATCAGCGGCGTCGAGCTGGGCGAACCCCACTGGAACGCCGTGCCGGTCGAGAAACTGCTCGGCACCGGCCACTACGAACGGGTGCTCGGCTCGCTGCACGCCCTGCCCGTCAACGGCCACCTCGTCGAGGCGAACGCGCTCTACCGGCAGCGCCCCGCCGTCGAAGTGATGCGGCTGTACCTGGCCGAGATCGCCGAGCTGATCGCCCGTACGGATGCTTTCGCGGTTCTCGCCCACCTGGATTACGCCGTCCGCGGCTGGCCCGCCGAGGCCGGGCCGTTCGACCTGTACGCGTTCGAGGACGAGTTCCGGCACGCATTGCGTACCCTCGCCGCCACGGACCGGACGCTGGAGGTCAACACCCGCATCCCGCTGGCCTCGGAGATCGTCCGCTGGTGGCGCGAGGAGGGCGGCAAGGTGGTCACCTTCGGTAGCGACGCCCACGTTCCGGAAGCCGTCGGCAGCGGCCTGTCCGCGGCGGTGGACATGGTCGAGGCCCACGGTTTCCGGCCGGGCCGTCATCCGTACGACCGCTGGACCCTCCCCGGGTGACCGTCATCCACGGCGGTTAAGAGCTGATCCCCTGTACAGGGCGGCCATTCTCGAGATAGCGCACCTGTTTGGTCTTCCAGGCGGCGCGTACCCGGCGTCGGACCGGCCCGCTGAGCAGAGGCAGCGCCGTGTCGATCGGCAGAATCCGGCTTTCGGCGATCTCGACCGGCTGGATGATCACGGTATTCAGGACGGCGTCGTCGAAGACGCCGCAGTCGAAAAGGAAGCGCATACCGCCCGGACGGTCAGGTCGTGGGCGCAGGTAGTCCACGCACACGAGTCGCCCGGTGGTGACGTCGAGGCCGCACTCCTCCTTGGTTTCGCGGCGACACGCCTCCCAGGGTGACTCGCCGACCTCGACGATCCCGCCCGGGATCGTCCAACCGCCCTTGTACGTGGGCTTCAGGATGAGCAATCGCCCCTTGCGGCCACGTACCAGAGCTCCGGCGGAGGCCGGGATGGTCGGGAGTACGAACGTCAGCTCGGGTAGCTCACCAGCGCTGACGTCGCTCATGGAGATCATGCTAGGGCCGGCGCGACTGATCGGCCATCCGCCGGGCATGAGCAGCATCCCTGGCGTTGCCGTATTCGCGTTGCCCGGAAGTTGCAAGGAATCGAGCCGGCCGGCGCGTGCGCCGACGGCCGCCGGTATCCGGATCTGCCGATGAGACTGCATCCGGCTGTGCCGAATTGTTGCGCCTGGGCTGCGATGCCCGTGGTCTTCTGTCGTCGCCGGCGTTGGCGCGTCGTTGGACGCGTTCGACGATGCCACCAAGGTTTGATCGGTTTGAGTACTATCCGGGCATGCTCGACTTCGACGGACGATTTCGCATGCCGGAATATCCGGAGTCGTTGGCCGCCGTACGTGAGTGGGAAGACACCGTCGCCGCGCGGCAGCAGCAATTCGGCGCCGACGATCCGCGGACGGTCGACAGCCGGCTCCATCTCGCCGAAGCTTACGAAAATCTGGGAATGTCCATCGAGTCCTACGAAAACTCGGAGGTCCCCGACGACCGTGAGATGGAAGCACTGGCGACGGCCGAGTTGACCAAGGCAGCCGACAGCCGCATCCGCACGCTCGGGCCGGATCACCTCGACACGCTCACCGTCCGGTACGACCTCACCGCGCTGCGCCTCCGCCAGGCGGTTCAGCACGGGCTGCCCGGACAGGACGAGTTGGTGACCGAGTTCCGGTCCATCGCCGACGTGTCAGCCCGAACGTTAGGGCACGCTCACCCGATGACGCTGAAAGCCCGGTCACAGCTGTCCTTTTTCTGCCCGGAACCGGAGCGTTCTGCCCTGAAAGCGCAGGTCGTGCGGGGCTTGGAGGACGTGCTGGCCGAGCAGGAGCAGCGCCTCGGGTCTGATGACCCGCAAACCTTGGAAACGATGAGGCGTCTGGTGGCGGCGTACCGAGACGACCGCGGCGATGAAGCACAACGGCTGGCGGAGCGGCTGATTGCCGGATGGGAGCGAGTTGCCGCCGCCCGCATCCGCGACCTGGGGCCAGTACACCCGGACACCGTGATCGCCCGGGAGCAGCACCTCACCTATGTCGGAGACTGGGTGTCCCGAGGCGCCGCGGAGCGGCTCTTCGAGGAACTCGTCGCGGAACACGTCCGGCTGCTGGGTCCGGACCATCCCCGGACGCTTCACACGCAGCTGGAGCTGATACATGCATGGAAAGGGCTGTACGGCTCCGCCACTCCGGAGACCGTCACATTCGCCGAACGCCTTCTCCATCGCTTCCGCGACGTGCTCGGTCCGGATCACCACGACTTCCTGATGCTCCGTTATTACTTGATGTCGCAGCGCCTCATGGAAGGAAAGCTTGACGCTGCCGTCGAGATAAAAACTCAATACCCTGCGCCCGACGACGAGGAGCAGGAAAACGCGGCGGGTGAGCACCACTGCGGGACGTGACAGCTAGGTCGGCCAAGGCTGCATTCGCAACGCTCGATCAAGCGGCTCAGCGGTCAGTCCGAAGCGTCGGATTTTCTGGGCGTGGTCGGTATCGCCGGCCTGTTTGCATAGCCGGGCCGAGTTGGTCATGGCGTTGATGTTGGCGCGGTTGACGGCTTCGCGGTACAAGCTAGCTGCAGCGTTCGGGTCGCCGTTGAGTTCGCGTTGCCGCGCCAACCGGCTAAGGGCGATCGGGTTGCCGCGATCGGCGGCCTCGTGGGCTAGGCGAAGTGCGCCGTCGAAGTCGCCGTGCCGATCGAGGTGGAGGGACAGTTGGCTGAGAACGCTGGTTTGGCCACGATCTGCGGCTTGACGGGCGGCAGCGACAGCGCCTTCTACGAGCGAAACCGCGCGGGCCGACGCGATAGGTGCGGCTGTCGCGATCGTTTGGCTACGACGACGCATCGGTACAGACGGGTCGCGCGCTGGTGCACCTGCGGGCCATGAGGGTCGTAGCTCGGGCGATCGGTCGAACAATCCGGCTGGACGGCCCGGGAGTGGCGCAATTTAGGGCTTCGTGGCGTCGCCAGGCCCGGCCTCTGTCGGCCAGCGCCAGGCAGGGTTGGCCCACGCCAGGACCGTCGATCACGCATCGATCCCGTAGTCGGGTAGCGCGGGATCATCAGCAGCAGAGCGCTGGCCTCGCCAGCGTATTCAACTGCTGAGTTGAGTGCGACACTGACTGGCAGGAAGGAACTGCTCCACGCGGAAGGTGCCGACGGAAGGAGTGGAACGACATGTCGTTCACCGACGAAGAGATCGCATACCTTCGATCGCAGCCAGTTCTGCGACTCGCGACTCTTGGCGCCGACGAGCAGCCCGACGTGGTTCCCCTCGCCTTCGAATTCGACGGAGACTTCTTCTGGGTGGGAGGCTCCGCGCGCTCCGTGCTCGATACCCGCAAGTTCCGCAACGTCCGGGCCGGCAACCAGCGCGTCGCATTCGTGGTCGACGACATGGTGTCGTTCGATCCGTTCATCGCCCGTTCGATCCGGGTCTACGGGCGCGCCGAAGGGCCATTCGAACGAGTCGGGATCGTGGGGCCAGGCATCTACATGCGCATCACCCCGACCATCTCGTGGAGCTGGAACATGACGGGTGAGCCCGTCGGCAGCACGTGGTACGAACCGACGCGGACGATTCACCAGGCGCCAGGAGACAAATAGACTCCGGAGCGCGACCGCCTCGCATACCGCACGCGCGAACGACCTGCACTGCCTCGGACAGGGCGGCGGTGAACTCGCCCACCTCGGCAGGCTGGTCGGGAAGCGCGACCGGGATCCATCACAGATACCGATCGACGCCGACGCCGACGCCGACGCCGACGCCGACGCCGAGCCGCGGCACGCGATATCCAGACCGGCCGCGGAGAGAAGCGCGACTTCGCCGTGACGCTGTCCAGCACCATGAGGTGGTAGCCGCCGGCCCGCGACCCAGCCGCCCATCACCGACCGGCCATAGCCGCGCCGACGCTGAGCGTCGCCGCGCTCGGCGCTTGTCAAGGCAGCGACTGATGACGGCGGCTCAGCGGGGCAGATCGCGGGTCAGGACCTTGCCCGTCGCGTTGCGGGGCAAGGACGGGAGAAACACCACGTCGCGCGGTACGCAGAAGCGGGCCAGGTGACGGCGTACATGGTCGCGGACCTGCTCCGGGCGGAGGATCTCACCCGGCTGCGGCACCAGGTACGCGGCCAGCCGCTCGCCGTACCGGTCGTCGGGCACGCCGATCACCGCCACCTCACGAATCTCGGGGAGGTCGGCGAGCAGGTTCTCCACTTCGGCGGGGAAGACGTTCTCGCCGCCGGACACGATCATGTCGTCCTCGCGGCCGTCGACGAAGACCCGCCCGGCCGCGTCGAGGTGGCCGAGGTCGCCGGTGGCCAGCAGGCCGTCGTGCCGTTCCCCGGAGGTGCCGTTGGAGTAGCCGTCGAAGAGCATCTCGTTGCCGACGAAGAGCCGCCCGATCGTGCCGGTGGGTAGCGGCCGGCCCGCCTCGTCGAGCACCACGGTCCGGGTGCCGTGCGGCGGCCGGCCCGCCGTGTTCGGCGCTGCCCGCAGGTCGGCCGGGGTGGCGATGGACGCCCAGGAGACCTCGGTGGAGCCGTACACGTTGTAGAGGACGTCGCCGTACCGGTCCATGACCCGGGTGGCCAACCCGCCGGGCAGCGCGGACCCGCTGACGGCGACCACCCGCAGCGGCGGGTGGGGGCCGGTCGGTGCCTGCTCCATCAGCTGCTGGAGCATCACCGGGACGGCGATCATGGCGGTGCACTTCTCGTCCACCATCGCGGCCGACGCGGTGGCCGGCTCGAAGCGGCGGCGCAGCACGACGGTGGCCCGCAGCGCCAGCGCGATCTGCAGCCCGGCGTACCCCCAGGTGTGGAACAGTGGCGCGGCGATCAGCACGCGGTCGCCGGCGCGCAGCGGGATCCGGTCGATCATCGAGCACAGCGGGCCGAACCCGCCGGGCGTACGCCGCAGGGCGCCCTTGGGCACGCCGGTGGTGCCGGAGGTCAGCACGATCGTCCGTCCGGCGCGCTCCGGTGGGGTCAGCTCACCGGGCGGGGCCCCGTTGATCAGTTCGTCGAGCCGCGCCTCGCCGATGCCGTCGAGGCCCTTCGGCAGCTCGAACTCGTCGTCGTGGATCAGCGCCCGGAGCTCCTGCTCCCGGGCGACGGTGCTGAGCTGAGGTCCGGACAGCCCGGTGTTGATCAGCACCGCGTCGGCGCCGAGCGAGGTGACCGCGACCAGGGTCTCGATCATGGCGGCGGAGTTGCGGCAGAGCACTCCGACCCGGTCGCCGGGCTCGACGCCGACCGTGCCGCGCAGGGCGCGGGACAGCCGCCCGGCCCGCTCGAGCAGGTCGCGGTAGGTCACCGCGCGGCGCTCGTCGACGACGGCGACCCGTTCCGGGTCGC
>NZ_JBEZGQ010000013.1:0-10833 GCF_040650095.1 Actinoplanes sp. NPDC048791
GTCGGCGCAGATGCTGGCGGCTCTGGCCCGGGCGCTGCGCCTGGACGCCGACGAACGCGACCACCTGTTCCTGCTCGCCGGGCGTGCGGTGCCGGCGACCCACGGCAAGGCCGCGCACGTGCCGCCGGCGATGCTGACCCTGCTGGACCAGCTCGGCAGCACGCCCGCCCGGATCATGACCGACCTGCACGAGACGGTGGTGCAGAACAGGCCGGCCGAGGCGCTGCTGGGCCCGCCGGTGCGCGACTACCTGTACCGCTGGTTCGCCTCGCCGGCCACCAGGTCGATCTATCCCGAAGCGGACCACCCGCATCACTCGAAGGTGCTGGTCAGCGACCTGCGCGCGGCGGTCGGCCGGCGCGGGACCGACCCGGAGGCCCGGGACCTGGTCACCCGCCTGCACCGGACCGGCCCGGAGTTCGTCGCGCTCTGGGAGACAGGCGATGTCGCGGTACGGCGTGGCGACCGCAAACGCATCAACCACGCGGAACTGGGTGTGCTGGACATCAACTGCCAGAACCTGTTCAGCGAGGACGGGCGGCAGCGGCTCCAGTTCTTCACGGCCCCGCCGGGCAGCCCGGCCGTGGACCAGTTGCGGCTGCTCGCTGTGATCGGCACGCAGACCTTGAGCCCGCCGGGTTTCGACCAAGCAATCAGCTGGCAGGGTGAGGGTGGCCGTTCATGAGCCGCCAGGCGATTGGCCACCCTCGCCCGGTCTCGGCGGGAGCGACGTCCAGTGCCATGCAACCAGGCACGACCTGACCTTGATCTTGATCTGCCCTTATCGAGCAAGCTCCGTAACCCGCGACTCGCGGACGACTGTCACCCTGATCTGGCCGGGGTAGGTGAGCTCTTCCTCGATCTGCTTGGCGACGTCGCGGGCCAGGACCGCCGCGCCGATGTCGTCCACGTCCTCGGGCCGGACCATGACGCGGATCTCGCGGCCCGCCTGCATGGCGAAGACCTTGTCGACGCCGACCTTGCCGGCCGCGATCTCCTCGATCCGCTCCAGCCGCTTCACGTAGGCCTCGAGGCTCTCCCGGCGCGCGCCCGGCCGGCCTCCGGAGCAGGCGTCCGCGGCCTGGGTCAGCACCGCCTCGATGGTCTGCGGCTGGACCTCGTTGTGGTGCGCCTCGATGGCGTGCACGACGTCCTCGGACTCGCCGTACTTGCGGGCCAGGTCCGCGCCGATCAGCGCGTGGCTGCCCTCCACCTCGTGGGTCAGCGCCTTGCCGATGTCGTGCAGGAACGCCGACCGCTTGATCGTCGGGACGTCGAGGCCCAGCTCAGCGGCCATGATGCCGGCGATGTGCGCGGTCTCGACCAGGTGCTTGAGCACGTTCTGGCCGTAGCTGGTGCGGTAGCGCAACCGGCCCAGCAGCGTCGCCAGCTCGGGGTGCAGGTCGGTGATGCCGACGTCGACCAGGGCTTCCTCGGCCGCACGCTCGCAGAGCCGGTCGACCTCGTTCTTGGCGCTGTCGAAGACCTCCTCGATGCGGTGCGGGTGGATCCGCCCGTCGAGCACCAGCTTCTCCAGCGTGAGCCGGCCCACCTCGCGACGCACCGGGTCGAAGCAGGAGAGCAGCACCGCCTCCGGGGTGTCGTCGATGATCAGGTTGACGCCCGTCGTCGACTCGAAGGCCCGGATGTTGCGGCCCTCCCGGCCGATGATCCGGCCCTTCATCTCGTCGCTGGGCAGGTGCAGGACGCTGACCACGCTCTCCGCGGTCTGCTCGCTGGCGATCCGCTGGATGGCGTCGACCACGATGTGCCGGGCCCGGGTGTCGGCGGTGTGCTTGGCCTCACTCTCGATGTCCCGGATCAGGATCGCGGCCTCGCGCTTGGCCTGGCTCTCGAGCGTGTCGATCAACTCGGCGCGGGCGGCGTCGGCGGTCAGGCCCGCGACCCGCTCGAGCTCCTTGCGGCGGCTCTCCTCGGCGATGGTCAGCTCGGCCTCGCGGGCGGACAGCGCGGCCTCGCGGGCGGACAGGTCGGCGTCCATCGCGGCAAGCCGGCGCTCCCGCTCGACCAGGCGTTCCACCTCGTCGGCGTGCAGCCGCTCGCGCTCGTCGATCCGGGCCGCGCGCCGCTCGACCTCGGCGGCGTGCTCCTTGGCGGTCGCGTTGAGCAGGGCGACCTCGCGTTCGCCGCTGCGCCGGGCCGCCGTGCGGACCTGCTCCGCGTCGGACTCGGCCTGGCGGTGCGCGTGCTCGAGGATCGTGTCGGCTTCCTCGTGGGCGGCCTCGAGGACCCGGCGGGCCTCGGCCCGCGCGGAGGTGGCTTCGGCTTTGGCGGCGGCGGCTTCCGCCCGTACGGACGCAGCCTTGGCGTTCGCGTCGTCGACCTTGGCTTTGGCGGCGTCGAGGGTCTGCTCGCGGCTCTCCCGGTCGGCGGTCTTGCTCTCCTGCAGCTGACGCAGCGCCCGGGCGCCCAGGACCAGGCCGACCACCACGAAGGCGGCGAGAACGACGATCGCCACTACGAGTACCCACTCCAGGGCGGTCATCTCGCCGAGTCTCCCTTCGCCGCGCCGCATCACTGCGTCGGCTGCCTGAGGGAATGCCCGACCAAGGCGACTGACCGCAGGCGTGGCCAGCCGACGGCGCCACGCGTTGGCGTCGAGGACCGACCGCGGGTATGACTGGCCCCCGCCCGCGCGGTCTGCGGGCGGCGGAGGCATCGACGGCGCCCTGCGCCTCAAGTGATGCCGTAATGTAATGCGATCTATGTTGTGCGCTTAGCCTGCGATGGTCGAGCAAACCTGTGTAACGCGAGGCTAGGTCGCGAGTGCCGCTTCGGTCAAGGACTCATGATTCGGCAGCGGATGGGACGTACGGCACAGACCCGCTCACGCCCTGCTCAAGTACGTTGGGGGGCAATTCAGGCGTAGCGGGCCCAGACGTCGCGCATCGGCTCCCACTTCTCGCCGGTCCCTTCCTTCCAGTAAGCAAGCAGGTAGGCGGCCACCGGGGTGGCGGAGTCGTCCCACCAGATGCCGGCGACGGTCTTGCCCGAGGCCTGGTACGCGTACTCCACGTAGTTGCCGTTGCTCCGGCCGGACGGAGTGGCCCGCTCCACCGCGGCGCCGGCGGCACCGGGCGTGAGGGTCCGCGCGTCGACGTTCTGCCCCAGGGTCTTGACCCGGGCCTTGTCCCGGTCGGCGATGGTGGCGTACTCCACGAAGATCACACTCATGGCGTCCATCTCGCAGCGGACCCGGGCCTTCTCCCCCTTGTTGAGCACGGGACCGTCCTTCTCCCCGTTGCGCTGGCAGCCGGAGAGGTGAGGAAGCCAGCCCTGAGCGACGGGGGCGAGCGGGCCGGCGAACTTCGGCTGGTTGATCGTCACCTGGTTCTGCTCGTACGGGGGCAGGGCTGCCACGGGTCCGGTCGGCGCCGGCGCGGATCGGGTGGGAGCCGGGGTGGCGGGGTCGGCGGTGGACCGGCCGAGGAACCAGCCGCCGGTGCCGAAGATCACCAGGCCGGTCAGGAGGCCGGCCAGGGCCGGGAGGAGAAGGCGGCTCTTGGGCTGCTTGGGGGTTGGTTCGATGCGGGGGCCGGGGTTGTAGGAGGGGGCTACCGAGAAGCCGTACGGGTCCGGGGTGGGGCCGGAGGTTGGGTCGGTGGCGGACCAGCTTGGGGGGCTGGAGGTTGGGCCTGGGCCTCCGGGGATTCGGCCTGCTCCTCCGGAGGTCGGTGTCAGGCCGTAGGTCGGGGTTGGTCCTGCGCCTGACGTTGGGGTGGCGCCGTAGGTGTGGCTTGGGGCTGCGCCTGAGGTGGGGGCGCTGCCATAGGCGGGGTCGGTGGCTGAGATCGGGCCTGCTCCTGAGATCGGCGCGGCGCCATAGGCGGGGCCGGCGCCCGAGGTTGGGGTGGCTCCCGCGATCGGCGCGGCGCCATAGGCCGGATCGCCACCCGAGGTTGGGCTGGCTCCTGAAATCGGCGCGGTGCCGTAGGTCTGGTCTTGGCCCGACGTTGGGCCGGCCCCTGAGGTCGGCATCGCGCTGTAGATCTGGCCCGGGGCCGCGCCCGAGGTGGGCGCGGCGCCGTATGGCTGGTCTTCGCCCGGGGCGCTCGGCGTCGCGGCGAAGGGGGACGTTCCCGCTTCGAAGGCCGGGTTGGCCCTCGGGTCTCCGTGGCCGGGATCCACTCCGAAACCCTGCTGGCCGTAGGCACCGCTCACCTGCTCGGCGCCGCCGTGAAATGGACCATAGGCTCCCGCGCCGCCGCTCTGAATGGGCGATGCGCCGCTTGTGACCCCATTTGCAGGCGCGGGTATCGCGGCTCCGCCGGAGGCGCTCGGCGCGACCGGGTGAGTGATCGGAGGCTGGTCCCCGGCGGGGTGGGCGCTTTGCGGATAGGTCGGCGGCGTGGCGGGCTGGTGAGCCTGCGCCGGACTGTGCTGGTGCACCGGGCCGACGGGCTGAGCAGGGATTTCTGCACCGGCGGGCGACCCTGGAACGAATGGCTGCGCGGAGTCGGCGGGGCCGGAGTGCTGGACGACCTGAGCCGTCGCGTCAGCGTCCTCGCGAAGCGGGCCGCCACCGCGCCGAGCAGGGTGGGAGTCGTCTGTCACGACGCAGCAGATTACCAGTCCGCGGCTGTCGCCGACGCCCCGGAAGATCCATCTACGACGATGGACCCGCAGCCTGGCGGGGCTGCGGGTCCATTGTCGTGCATCTGCCCGGGACCGTGGGGGTCCGGCGATCAGCGCGACACCTTCACGAAGCTGCAGCGAGTGCCGGGCCGTCAATCGCTGGTCCGGCCCAGGCCTCGCCGATCAGCGCGACACCTTCACAAAGCTTTAGCGAATGCCGGGCCCTCAATGGCTGGTCCGGCCCAGGCCTCGCCGATCAGCGCGACACGTTGACGAAGGTGCCGCGAGTGCCCGGCCAGTGCCGGATCGCCGGCCTTTCGATCAGCAACACATTGACGAAGGGCCGCGAGTGCCCGGCCGGTCAGGACCGGGCACTCGGATGCCGGCTGGGATCAGGCGTCCGCGCCTTCGGGGCGCCGGCGCCGCGTCACGAGGACGAGGCCGACGCCACCGGCGGCGATCGCGGCGCCGAGGCCCGCGATGCCGATGACGTTGATGCCGGTCACCGGGAGGCCACCGCCGCCGGAGTTGGAGCCGCCTCCGCCGCCCGCGGTGTTGGAGTCGCCGTTGTTGCCACCGTTGCCGGAGCCGCCGTTGCCGGAGCCGCCGTCGGACTCGTCGTCGTCGGAGCCCGAGCCGCCACCAGTGCCGGAGTCGGGCGGAGTGGTCGGGTCGGTGGGACCGGAGCCGCCGCCACCGGGCTGCTCGCCACCGGGATCTTCACCGCCCGGGTCCTCGCCACCCGGATCTTCGCCACCCGGATCTTCGCCACCCGGGTCCTCGCCACCCGGGTCCTCGCCACCCGGATCTTCACCGCCCGGGTCCTCGCCACCCGGATCTTCGCCACCCGGGTCCTCACCACCCGGATCTTCGCCACCCGGGTCCTCGCCACCGGGCTCGCCACCCGGCTCCTCGCCGCCACCGCCGCCGCCCGGCGGGTCCTCTTCCGCCTTGGTGGCCTTGTCATCGTCCCCCGCGGCGGCCGGCTCGGTGAGCACGACGACGCCCCGCATGGAGTCCGTGATGGTCGAGGCGTTGGCAGCGTTGGCGCCCGCGAGGGCAGCCACACCAACGGCGCCGATGATGACACCCAGTCGAGCCGCAGCACGCACGCCGCGATGGCGTGCGAGTCGATTCGTCTTCATTTTCCTCCCCGTACTGTGGAGGACCACCATCCGCAATGGACACTGGTCCCCGTAGTCCGGGCTGTAACTTACCGGCGATCATGGCCCGACTTCTATCCACGGTTGACAATATGGCAGAAGTCGGACACCTCGCCGATCGGGCATTCCCTTGAGCGCCGTGCGGACTGCCCAATCCGCCGGCCACCATGCGCATCGAGCAAGCGCCACCAATGTGATCGGTCACCATACGAGTGCCCACTTGACCGGCACGGGGCCATGACACGTCGACGCTGGTCACGTGCTTGACCAGCCGAAATCCTGGCGCGTTCGACTCGGCTCACATCGCCATCGAAGCCTGATAGGCGCGGCAATCCGGCGACTGTGACGAAGCATCGAGTCAATGGCGCACGGTAACTGCGCGATTACTTTCGTGGCGGTCGGGCCGGCCCGACCGCTATTGCTTGCGTTTAGCGCGACGCTTCGCTCACGGTCGAGAAGTCCCGGGTGGTCTCATCGCGATAACAATTGAGCGGGCTTTTGGTAAGGAGGCGTTCGGACTCAGGACAGAGTGTCGGTGGCTTCGTCAGCGAGTGCGTCCGCGTCGATCTGGTCGGCGAATTCAGCGGCTTCCTCGTCACGCGCGGCGAGTGCTTCCTTGACCGCCTGGATGGCCACGCCGGCCGGATACCCTTTGCGGGCCAGCATGCCCACGAGCCGGCGGAACACCTGATCAGGCGTACCCCTCGCCGAACGCAGCTTGCGGTCGACCAGGGCGCGCGCTGTGGTCGCCTCGGCCTCGTCGTCCAGCGTTTCCAGGGCTTCGGTGGCCACTTCGGACTCGACGCCGTGCTGGCGCAGCTCGTTGGCCAGCGCCCGGCGGGCCAGTCCGCGGCCCTGGTGCCGGGTCGACACCCACATCCGCGCGAACGCGGCGTCGTCGATGATCCCGACCTCGTCGTAGCGGTCGAGGACCTCGGCGATCACCTCCTCGGAGATCTCCTTGCGGGCCAGCGTCTTCGCCAGCTCGGCCCGCGTGCGCGGCCGCACGGCGAGCTGCCGGAGACAGATGTCGCGGGCCACCTCGGACTCGCTCCGCGGAGGCTCAGGAGGACGCTCGGAACCGTCCTTCCCGGCACGGCCACCGCCACCACTTCCGGAACGCCCGCCGCCGGCTCCGGAGCGATTACCGCTGCCGAACGCACGGCTCCCGGATGAGCCGAAGGCGCCGGACGAAGAACCACCCGATGAGCCGCGGCGGCGCCGGCTCCCGGAGGAGCCGCGTTCCGGGTCCTCAGAACCGAGCTCACCGCCGGGCGAATCGTCCTGCGCAGGCCTCGGCGGAATCGCGTCCCAACCGCGCCCGGACCTTGCACCACGTCGACCGGCCATGCCTCAGCTCCGCTCCGCCACAAAACCTGGTATCCGGCTCGCGCGTAGATGACGACACGCGGCCGGAATTCGCCCTGCCATCGGACGCAGCAGCCGTGAGGACATCGTCGTCACGGACATTGACCCGCGGCTCGCTGGGCATCGGCCGACGCACCCGCGCCAGGTCCGCTCGCAACAAGCCCGCTGACCGCACCCGGCATCAAGTCTGCCGGCATCAGAAGCCGGGCACCGGCGGCGAGACCTGCGGTCGTCTCAGCCTCGGCGGCCTGCCGACCGGCTACACCCGCGCCTGATCCACTCGCGTCAAGCTGTCCGCCCACAGCCGGCCTGCCAACCCCGCAGGCATCCGGCCGGCCGGTCGCGCCGGCGATCGGCCTGAGGGGTGAACCCGGCCCTTGCGGGCCGGGTTCGGCGAACCGTGGCGGCGGCGTTCGCATCGGTCAGAAGTCGACCGGGGGCAGCTCCGGGCCGCCGGCGGCGTCGCCGGTGGTCTGGCCCACGCCGAGCTTCTCCAGGATCTTCTTCTCGATCTCGGCCGCGACGTCCGGGTTCTCCTTCAGGAACTCGCGCGCCTTTTCCTTGCCCTGGCCCAGCTGGTCACCGTCGTACGTGTACCAGGCGCCGGACTTGCGCACGATGCTCTGCTCGACGCCGACGTCGATCAGCGAGCCCTCGCGGGAGATGCCCTTGCCGTACATGATGTCGAACTCGGCCTGCTTGAACGGCGCGGCGACCTTGTTCTTCACGACCTTGACGCGGGTGCGGTTGCCCACCACGTCTGTGCCGTCCTTGAGGCTCTCGATGCGGCGCACGTCGAGGCGCACCGACGAGTAGAACTTCAGGGCCCGGCCACCGGTCGTGGTCTCGGGCGAGCCGAACATGACGCCGATCTTCTCGCGGAGCTGGTTGATGAAGATCGCGGTCGTGCCGGAGTTGTTGAGGATACCGGTGATCTTGCGGAGCGCCTGGCTCATCAGGCGGGCCTGCAGACCCACGTGGCTGTCGCCCATCTCGCCCTCGATCTCGGCGCGCGGCACGAGTGCGGCCACCGAGTCGATGACGATGATGTCGAGCGCGCCGGAGCGGATCAGCATGTCCGCGATCTCGAGCGCCTGCTCACCGGTGTCGGGCTGGGACACCAGCAGCGCGTCGGTGTCGACGCCGAGGTTGCGGGCGTACTCCGGGTCGAGCGCGTGCTCCGCGTCGATGAATGCCGCGATGCCGCCGTTGCGCTGGGCGTTGGCCACCGCGTGCAGGGCCACCGTCGTCTTACCGCTGGACTCCGGTCCGTAGACCTCGATGACCCGGCCGCGCGGCAGGCCGCCGACGCCGAGCGCGATGTCGAGGGCGATGGAGCCGGTGGGGATGACGGCCATCTGGATGACGGGTCGTTCCCCGAGGCGCATCACCGAACCCTTGCCGAACTGCTTGTCGATCTGCGCGAGAGCAAGGTCTAGCGCCTTGTCCCGATCAGGTCCTGCCACCATGTCCGCCACCCCTGTATTCGACTTTCCGGGCGTCTTCGCCGAAGAGCTTCTGTTCACCACGCGAGTCACGCTAGACCTAGGGTCTGACAAAAACCGGTGCCCGGCCGTGCCCTGTGGATGACCGCGCCGCTGAGGACAATAGCCGAACAGGTGTACGACTACGAGCGACACGCCAGAACAAGCGTACGAAAAAAGGGGTCAGCGCAGCCTGGCAGGCACCCGATCGGGGTACGCGGAAACCACCGCACGCCAGATAGTAGCCGTCTCCACACCCTGAGCTATGGATTCGTTAATGGTGCGCCCGTCGAGCGCCGCAAAACTCTGATCCGCGGCGAGACTCCGCGCATAAGCGGGGCCGAAGGCCTGTTCGAGGCGCCCCCAGAAGTCTGTCAACCGCACGGGAAAAGCCTACCCGCGGCGTCTTGGCGACCCTGCTCGACGGCACGCTGAGACACACATCACTATGTGCTGGTGACTGTGGACGTTCTCGACCGGCCGAGCTGGGCCGCACTCACCGGCCCGCACGCGCGCTACGCCGGCATTGTCGGCCGGGCCGCTCGCTACCACCCCGACGTGGCGCCGTTCTTCGCTCTCGAGGACCCCGCCGATCCTCGCTGCTGGAACGACCTGGCAGTGCTGGCCGGCCCCGGCACCGAGCTGTCGATCACGGCGAGTCCGCCACGCGACCTGGGCTGGGAGGTCCGGGGCACCAGCGCCACGCGGCAACTGGTGGATGCAACCGTGCGGGCCGTACCGGATCCGGAGGCCGTCGTACTGACCGCGACCGACGTCCCCGAGATGATCGATCTTGTGCGCCGGACCGGACCGGGCCCGTTCCGGCCACGCACGATCGAGCTGGGCACCTACCTCGGCATCCGACACGGGGGCGCGCTGGTGGCGATGGCCGGCGAGCGGATCCGGCCGCCGGGCTGGAGTGAGATCAGCGCGGTCTGCACCGATCCCGGCTATCGCGGTCGCGGCCTCGCGGCCCGACTGGTGCTCGCCGTCGCAGCCGAGATCTATGAGCGCGGCGACCGACCGTTCCTGCACACCATGGCGGCCAACACTGCCGCGAACCACTTGTTCACGGCGATCGGCTTCGTGCGGCGCAAGGAGAACGTGAACGTGTCGTTGCGCGTACCGGTCAGCCCAGGACTGTCGCCGCGACCTTGAGGTCGTCGACCAGGCCGTTGTAGGCGGCGTCCCGGTCGTCGGCCCGCAGCACCGCGGAAGGGTGGATCGTGGCCAGGGCACGCGACTCGGCGACCGGGAAGTCCTGCGGGCGCTGCGCCGACGCCGGCCAGGGCAGCAACTCGCCGCGTGACTTGGTGACCCGGAACGACGGTCCGAACAGGGCCTTGGCCGCGGTGGCCCCGAGCGCCACCACCAGATCCGGCTTCAGCTGCGAGAACTCGGCGACCAGCCACGGGCGGCAGGCCGTGATGTGCGCCGGGCCCGGAGTCTGGTGGATGCGCCGCTTGCCCCGCAGCTCGAACCGGAAGTGCTTCACGGTGTTGGTCAGGTAGATGATCGACGGGTCGATGCCCGCGTCGCCCACCGCGTCGCGGAGCAGCCGGCCGGCCGGACCCACGAAGGGCAGGCCCTGCTGGTCCTCGATGTCGCCGGGCTGCTCCCCCACCAGGACCAGCCGCGCATGTTCGGCGCCGCGGCCGAAGACCACCTGGGTGGCGTTCTCGTAGAGTTCGCATCCGCGGCAGCCGGGCGCCGCCGCTTTGAGCTCGTCGAGGCTCTTCGCGTCGGCGGGGATGAATTCCTGCGCACCGGGCGGGGCTTGCGTCGTAGCCATGCACACGTTCTACCCCGTCGCGTCCGGTCCACGCGCGCAGGCTCACCTGATCGGGCATGATCCGACACGCCGACACGACATGTGGTGTTGTACATCGGCTGTCGCACCTAGATATGGTGTTGCCCGCAGCTGGTTCGCCCGTCCCTCCAGGACGGCGCGAGGCAAGAGGGAACCCGGTGAGAAACCGGGACTGCCCCCGCAGCGGTGAGCGGGAACGACCGCCGTCATCAAGCACTGGGCCCGGGCCCGGGAAGCGACGGCCATTAGGCGACCGGCAACGGTCAGGCCCGCGAGTCCGAAGACCTGCCAGCGCGGGGCCCGCGGGTGGCGGGGGGGGGGGGCGGGCCCCGGGGGGGGGCCACGCCCAATGCGGTTGAATCGCCCCCATCCCGCGCACCCCGGCGCGCCGACCGCCCCCCGACCCATAACC
>NZ_JBEZGQ010000013.1:10843-27374 GCF_040650095.1 Actinoplanes sp. NPDC048791
CGGGGCCCCGGTACGCCCCGGCCTTGTGGCGCCGGGAACGGGTCCGGCCGGCGAGTCCTAAGACCTCCCCGCGCCCGCCTCGGTTGCGGGTGGGCCGGTCCGAGGCCGCGTGGGACGGCCGACGCCATTTCAGGTGTACGCGCACAGTCGCGTCCACCGGCGTCCTCCTGCGCGCCCGAAGACCGTTCCGCCAACGGGCTCGCGAGGAGAGAGAGTTCATGACGGTCACGCAGGACAAGACTGCGTACGATCCGGCCGTGCCGGAGCAACGCCGGCACGCGATGCAGGTGCGCAAGCGCAATGGTGAGACCGAGACGGTCGACGTCAACAAGATCGTGCGGGCGGTCGAGCGCTGGGTCGCCGACCTGGACGAGGTGGATCCGTTGCGGGTGGCCACCAAGACCATCAGCGGGCTCTACGACGGCGCGACCACCGCGGAGCTGGACAAGCTGTCGATCCAGACGGCCGCGGAGCTGATCGGCGAGGAGCCGCAATACTCGCGACTGGCGGCCCGGCTGCTGGCGGCCTTCATCGACAAGGAGGTACGCGGGCAGGGCATCGCGAGCTTCAGCCAGGCCGTCGCGCACAGCCACGCGGAGGGGCTGATCGGCGACGCGACGGCTGCTTTCGTGGCCAGGAACGCCCGCAAGCTCGACGATGCCGTGGACCCGGCCGGCGATCTGCGCTTCGAGTACTTCGGGTTGCGGACCGTCGCCGACCGCTACCTGCTGCGTCATCCGCAGTCGCGGCTGGTCGTGGAGACGCCGCAGTACTGGCTGCTGCGGGTCGCCTGCGGCCTGTCGACCAACGCCGGTGAGGCGATCGCGTTCTACCGGCTGGTGTCGTCGCTGGCCTACCTGCCGAGCTCGCCGACGCTCTTCAACTCCGGCACCCGGCACACCCAGATGTCGTCGTGCTTCCTGGTGGACTCGCCGAAGGACGAGCTGGACTCGATCTACGAGCGGTATCAGCAGGTGGCGCGGCTGTCGAAGTTCGCCGGCGGCATCGGCATCTCGTGGTCGCGGGTCCGCGGGCGCGGCGCGCTGATCCGCGGCACGAACGGGCAGTCGAACGGCATCGTGCCGTTCCTGCGCACCCTCGACGCCAGCGTGGCCGCCGTCAATCAGGGCGGCCGGCGCAAGGGCGCGGCCTGTGTCTATCTGGAGCCGTGGCACCCGGACATCGAGGAATTCCTCGAGCTGCGCGACAACACCGGCGAGGACGCCCGCCGGACGCACAACTTGAATCTGGCCAACTGGATCCCCGACGAGTTCATGCGCCGGGTCGAGGCCGACGAGATGTGGTCGCTGATCGATCCGTCGGCCGTACCGTCGCTGCCTGATCTCTGGGGTGCCGATTTTGACGCGGCCTATCGGGCCGCCGAGGCCGCCGGGTCTGTCGTCCGTCAGGTCAAGGCACGCGATCTCTACGGCCGGATGATGCGCACCCTGGCGCAGACCGGCAACGGCTGGATGACCTTCAAGGATCCGTCGAACCGGCTGAGCAATCAGACCGGCGTGCCGGGCAACACCATTCACCTGTCGAATCTGTGCACGGAGATCCTGGAAGTCAGCTCGGACGACGAGACGGCCGTCTGCAATCTGGGCTCGATCAACCTCGCCGGGCATCTGAACGGCGACGACGTGGACTGGGAGAAGCTGCGGGCGACGGTGCGGACGGCGGTCGTCTTCCTGGACCGCGTCATCGACATCAACTACTACCCGAGCGCCGAGGCCGCGACCAGCAACCCACGGTGGCGTCCGGTCGGGCTCGGGCTGATGGGCTTGCAGGACGCGTTCTTCGCGCTGAGGCTGCCCTTCGACTCCGCTGCGGCGCAAGAGCTGAGCACGAGGGTCGCCGAGGAGATCTACCTGACCGCGCTGGAGAGCTCGGCCGAACTTGCTGAACAGTCGGGCGCACACCCGGCGTACCCGCAGACCAGAGCGGCCAACGGCGACCTGCAGCCGGATCTCTGGGGGGTGACGCCGACGCAGACCGCCCGGTGGGCGGCGGTGCGGCAGCGGATCGCGACCAGCGGGCTGCGAAACTCGCTGCTGATCGCGATCGCGCCGACGGCGACGATCGCCTCCATCGCCGGCTGTTACGAGTGCATCGAGCCTCAGGTCAGCAACCTCTTCAAGCGTGAGACGCTGAGCGGCGAGTTCCTGCAGATCAACACCTATCTGGTACGGGAACTGAAGGCGCGCAACCTCTGGACCGCAGCCGTCCGCGAGCAGATCAAGCGCGCCGAGGGCTCGGTGCAGGGCATCTCCGCCCTGCCTGCCGACGTCCGGGAGCTCTTTCGCACGGCGTGGGAACTGCCGCAGAAGGCGCTCATCGATGTGGCCGCGGCCCGGGCGCCCTACGTGGACCAGTCGCAGTCGCTGAACCTCTTCATGAGCGCGCCGACCATCGGCAAGGTCTCGTCGATGTACCTCTACGCGTGGAAGGCCGGCTTGAAAACCACCTACTACCTGCGGTCGCGGCCGGCGACGCGCATCCAGCAGGCGACCGTGGCCGTCGCGCCGACCGTGCCGGCGCCGGTCGGCGATGACGAGGCAGTGGCCTGCTCCCTGGAGAACCCCGAGTCGTGTGAGGCGTGTCAGTAGATGTTGCTGGATCCCGGAATGGACCTGACCCTGCGGCCGATGAAGTACCCGCACTTCTTCGACCGTTTCAAGGACGCGATCAAGAACACCTGGACCGTCGAGGAGGTCGATCTGCACTCCGACCTCGCCGATCTGGCCAAGCTGTCGCCCGCGGAGCAGCACCTGGTCAGCCGCCTGGTCGCCTTCTTCGCCACAGGCGACACGATTGTCGCGAACAACCTGGTGCTGAACCTCTACCAGCACGTCAACTCGCCGGAGGGACGGCTCTATCTGTCGCGGCAGCTCTTCGAGGAGGCCGTGCACGTCCAGTTCTATCTGAACCTGCTGGACACCTACGTGCCCGACGACGCGGAGCGGGCTGCGGCCTTCGACGCGGTGGAGAAGATTCCGTCGATCGCCCGCAAGGCCGAATTCTGCTTCCGGTGGATCGACTCGGTCTTCGAACTGCGGGAGCTGCGGACCGAGGACGACCGGCGGGCGTTCCTGCTCAACGTCATCTGCTTCGCCGCGTGCATCGAGGGCCTGTTCTTCTACGGCGCTTTCGCTTACGTCTACTACCTGCGGTCGCGCGGGCTGCTGCACGGCCTCGCCTCGGGTACGAACTGGGTCTTCCGCGACGAGTCGATGCACATGGCCTTCGCCTTCGACGTGGTCGAGCAGGTGCGCGCGGAGGAACCGGATCTCTTCGACGAGAAGCTCGAGCAGCAGGTGCGCGACATGCTGGCGGAGGCCGTCGAGTGTGAGGTGCAGTTTGCGGCGGATCTGCTGGAACAGGGTGTCTCCGGCATGTCGCTGGCCGACATGCGTGAATACCTGCAACACGTGGCGGACCGTCGGCTGGCGCAGCTCGGCATCGCCTCGGCCTACGGTTCGCAGAACCCGTTCGCCTTCATGGAACTGCAGGACGTGCAGGAGCTGTCGAACTTCTTCGAGCGCCGGGTGTCGGCCTATCAGGTCGGCATCAGCGGGTCCGTGAGCTTCGACGACGACTTCTGATCGCCGGCGCCGGGCACTGTCGTTCGCTGTATTGCGGACGGCAGCGCCGGCGCGTTCCCGCCGACCGAGCCCGAAGCAGGCAGTCATCGTGAGGCGGTGGGCACAGCGGCGGGATGGGCTGCGGCGGCGACCTGGTCGGCCAGGGCTTCGATGGCGTCGTCGTCGATCGGGCTGACCGTCATCCGGACGCCCGGTGGTGCCTCCATGCGGAACAGGGAACCCGGGGCGACCGCATAGCCGGCGTCGCGCAGGGTTGCCACCATGCGGGTCTCGTCCTCGACGTTGACCCAGACGTTGATGCCGGTGGCCCCCCGCGCCCGCACTCCGCGCACCGCCAGCGCCTCGCGCAGCGAACGGCGGCGACGGTCGTAGTCCGCACCCGCCGCGGCGATCTGGGCCTCGGTTTCCTCGTCGTGCCACAGCCTCAGCAGCAGACGTTGCAGCACTGTGGACACCCACCCGGCTCCGATACGCATGCGGCCGACCACGCGCGCGATGGTCGCCTCGTCCCCGGCCATGACGGCGATGCGCAGATCGGGTCCGTAGGGCTTCGAGGCCGATCGGACGAATGCCCACGACTGCGTCGCTCCACCGAGGCAGTGCAAGGGCACGCCGGCCAGCTCGGCCGCGTGGTCATCCTCGATCAGGAGCACTTCGGGGTGGCTGCTCAGGACCGCACGCAGCTCTGCCGCGCGGCCGGCGGTGACCGCGGCGCCGGTGGGATTCTGCGCTCGAGCCGTGATCACGGCGGCGCGCGCTCCTCCTCTCAACGCGGCAGCGAGCCGGTCAGGCAGCGGACCCTCGTCGTCGACCGCGACCGGCACGGCGGTCAGGCCCAGCGCGCCCAGGAGGTCGAGCAGATTGGCCCAGCCGGGATCCTCGACGGCGACCGGGTCACCCGGGCGCAGATGCGCTGTCAGCAGTCGCTCGATGGCGTCGAGGGTGCCGTTGGTGACAGTGATGGCGGCATCGTCGACCGGCACTCCGTCGGCGGCGAGGCGGGGCCGGGCTGCGTCGATGAGCTCGGGCATCGCGCCGGCTGCCGCGTACCCCATGGGTGGACCGACCTCATCGGACACTGAGCGAAGGTGCCGGCCCAGGGACGGCAGCAGCCGGGTGTCGGGGTCGCCGGCCGACAGGTCGAGCGCGCCCGCCGGCACCGGCAGCCGCAGCGCGGAGCGCGGGCTGGCCACAGCCGGCCGGGCCCGGATGCGGGTGCCCTGCCGGCCCACGGACTCGACGATGCCGCGCTGACGCAGCTCCTGGTAGGCCTTGGACACGGTGGCCGGGCTGACGTGCAGGCTGTCGGCGAGAACCCGGATGGGCGGGAGGCGATCACCCCAGGCCCAGTCGCCGAGGCGGACCCCCGCCTCGATGCTCGCGGAAATCGAGGCGGCGCTGGATCCGGTGACCTGATACTGTGCTGGCACAAGACAGATTCTGTACTAGTACAGGCCCGTTGGCAAGGAGGGTTTCCGTGACCGACCTCTATCAGCCCACCGCTCGGACCACGGCCACCCGCAATCGCGCCCGGATGCACTACGAACGCGAGAAGGCCCACGCCATCCTGGACGAGGCGTACGACTGTTCCGTCGCTTTCGTGGTCGACGGTGAGCCACGGGTGCTGCCCACGCTGCACGTCCGCGTCGAGGACACGTTGTATCTGCACGCTTCCACGGGCGGCCGGCTGGGCTTGCAGGCGCGAGACGACGGCGTGCCGGTTGCCGTGTCGGTGACACTGCTCGACGGCATCGTCTATGCGCGCTCCCAGTTCCACCACAGCGCGAACTACCGATCGGTCGTGGTGCACGGCAACGCCAGGCCGGTCACCGACATGGCGGAAAAGCGCGCGGCAATGGACGCGCTGGTGGAGCGGATAGGCCACGGCCGCAGCGCGGCGAGCAGGCCGCCGACGGCACGTGAGCTGGCGACGACCACCGTGCTGGCGCTACCTCTCGTCGAAGTGTCCGTGCGAGCGCGCACCGGTGGCGTCGTGGACGACCCGGAGGATCTGTCGCTGCCGCACTGGGCCGGCGTGCTGCCGCTCCGGCGGGTCGCCGGCCCGCCGGAGCCGGACGCCGGAGTCAGTGGTCCGCCGCCCGCGTACCTGCCGGGACCGACCTCGCCGTGGCACATCGCGGCGCCGATGCGCGGTCGACATGTCGCGTTGGAGCCGCTGGCCCCCGGTCACGCGGACGGCCTGCTGGCGGCGATCAGCGATGACGAGGTGTGGCAGCACCTGCCGAGCGAGCGGCCGCGGAGCAGCGCGGAGATGGCCGAGCTCATTGCTGTCGCCGCCCGCGAGCAGTGGGAGGGCAAGAGGGTGTCGTGGGCGCAGGTCGACCCGCGGACCGGCGAGGTGATGGGCATGACGAGCTATCACGACATCGACCCGGAACGGCAGGCAGTCGGCATCGGCCACACCGTTCTCGGCCGTCGGTGGTGGCGCACCGGGGTGAACACGGAGGCGAAGCTGCTGCTGATGGAACGGGCCTTCGAGGTGCTCGGCGCGGAGCGGGTGTTCTGGTACACCGACATTCGCAACGAGAGGTCACAGCAGGCGATCGCTCGGCTGGGCGCGACGAGGGACGGGATGATCCGGCGGCACCGGTTGCGCCCGGACGGGACGTGGCGGGACACGGTGCTGTTCGCGATGACGGTGGAGGAATGGCCCGCGGCCGCGAAGCGCCTCCGAGCTCGCCTGGAGACCAGCGATTCGCCGGCTCAGCTTCATTAGGGTGTTGGGATGGCATGCCGCATAACCGAGCTCGTGCTGGACGCGCTCGATCCTGACCTGCTCTCCCGGTTCTGGTGTGAGGTGCTCGGCTATGTCGAGCTGGAGCGCGACGCCAACGGCGACATCGAGATCGGACCGGCCGATGGAGGGTTCGGCGGGCCGCAACCGACCATCGTCTTCAACAGGACCACGACGCCGAAGACGGGTCAGCTGCGCCTGCACATCGACGTCAATGCGACCGATCGCGACCAGGACGCGGAGCTGGAGCGGCTGCTCGCGATCGGTGCCCGGCCCGCCGACGTGGGCCAGACGGGGGATGAGAGCTGGCACGTGCTCGCCGATCCCGAGGGCAACGAGTTCTGCCTGCTGCGTCGGCGGGTGGACCCGGTGTAGGGATTCCGGCCCACGGCGCTCGACGACGTGGGGAAGGCCACAAGGATCTAGCTCTACGGGTACTGCCGGCGCCTCGTCGGGGCGCTGAGGATGGAGGCGTGCTGGGGATCACTGACTTCTGGACGTACGTGCTGGGCACGGTCGCGATCGTGTTGCTGCCTGGGCCCAACTCCATCTTTGTGCTGACGGTCGGCGCGCAGCGCGGGGTGCGAGCGGGATATCAGGCCGCCGCCGGGGTGTTCGTCGGCGACACGGTGCTCATGGTGCTCGCTGCTGCGGGCGTTGCTTCGCTGCTTCGGACGTATCCGCCGGCCTTCATGGTGATCAAGTACGCGGGTGCGGCCTACCTCGCCTGGGTGGGCTTCGGCATCATCCGTGGGGCCTGGCAGAAGTGGCGTGGTCGCAGCGATTCGGCGGCGGTCGCTCAGCAGAGTGCCGATGCGGGCGCGGCCGGGAACGCAGTGCGCGCCGCGGATCAGGCAAGGCCTACGGGGCTCAGTGCGGGGATGCAGCGGCCGTTCCGGCGGGCGCTGGTTGTCAGCCTGCTCAACCCGAAGGCGATCCTGTTCGTGGTTTCGTTCTTCATCCAGTTCGTCGAGCCGGGGTATGCCCATCCCGCGCTGTCGTTCCTGATCCTCGGGGCGGTGCTGCAGGTGTTCAGCGCGCTCTATCTCACCGGGCTGATCTTTGGCGGGCGGTTCCTGGCCGGCCAGTTCCGGCGTCGTCAGCGGCTGTCCGCGGCCGTGGCGACCGGGGTCGGCGCTGTGTTCGTCGGCTTCGGGATCAAGCTCGCCACCGCCACTACGGGCTGACTGCCCACCAGCTACGGCCGACGAGGCAACGGCCCGCAGAAAGCGCGACGGCCGGCGGAACCGCAACAGGCGGCGGCAACGAACACCCCGCCAACAGGCGGACGGAACAAGGGCTAGCAAGAAGCCGGCCTCACCCCGGCAAAGACCCCTTACCAACCACCTCGTGCACCCACCCCTCCACCACCGAAACCCAGTCCACCCCGGACACCTCGTCGTGCGAGACCCGGTACCGGGCGTACGTATCCCGCCCCTCCCGCAACAACCCCCCACGCTTGTCGAACTCCAGGATCACCTCGATCCCCGCCGAGTCCGCCACGAAGGTCACTTCCACCTCGTCCATCGACTTCGCGTACTCCGCCGGCGCCGCGTACTCGATTTCCTGGTAGAACGGCAGCTCCTGCCGTACCCCGTAGATCCCGCCCCGCTCCACGTCCGCGTGCCGCAGCCGGAAGCCCAGGCGGTCGAAGGCCGCCAGAATTTTCTCCTGGGCCGGCAGCGGATGGATCTCCACCCCGTCCAGGTCGCCCTGGTCGACCGATTTCGCCACCGACAGCTCGGTCCGCACGCCCATCGTCATCCCGGCCAGCGGCTTGCCGGCCAGGTGCGTCACCGGCGTCTCCCACGGCACCGTCAGCGTGAACGGGATGTCCTCGCGCGCCCCCGCCCGCAGCGTGAAGTTCCCCGCCACCGAGGCGCGGTGGAATTCCAGCAGGGCTTCGCCGTCTTCGGCTTCCGCGCGGGTCACCAGGGCCAGCACGATGTTGTCGATCAGCACGTCGTATTCACCGCCGGCCACTCTGACCTCGCCGTGCAGGGTGCCGCCGGGGTGGGTGGCCGGGTCGGTCAGGACCGTGTCGACGCTCGGTCCGCCTACCCCGAACGCCCGCAGCACTCTCGCGAAGACCATCCGGCCATCCTCTCAGCGCATGCGCCGGCCCACCGGCACCGGGTCCGTCTCGTCGTCGAATTCGCCGATGACCTGCTCCAGCAGGTCCTCCAGGGCGACGAAGCCGACCCGGCCCTGGCCTCGGCGGGTCACCAGCGCGAACTGGGCCCGGGCCGCCCGCATCCGGGTCACCGCGTCCGTCACCGTGACCGCCGCTTCCAGCGTGAACGGCGGGTCCATCAGCTCGGCCGCCGTCGCCGTCCCGCCCGGGGTGGTGACCCGGATCGCGTCGCGGACGTGCACCACGCCCAGCGCCTCGCCCGTCGGGGAGACCACCACCAGCCGGGACCGGCCGCAGCGCAGCGACGACGCCTCGATGTCCAGGGCCGAGGCGTCCGGCGGGATCGTCACCAGCTGGGCGTCCGGGGTCATCACGTCGGCGACCTTGGTGTCCTGCAGCTTCAGCATGCTCGTCAGCAGCTCGGTCTGCTCCGCGCCGATCAGGCCTTCCGCGCGGGAGCGTTCCAGCAGGATGTGCATCTCCTGCGGGCCGTGCGCCTGGGCCAGCTGGTCCTGCGGGTGCACCCCGAACGGGCGCAGCGCCACGTTGGCCAGGGCGTTCAGCGCCACCAGGGCCGGGCGGACCATCCGGACGAAGCCGCGGAAGGGCAGCGCCAGCAGGGTCGCCGAGCGTTCCGGGTCGGTGATCGCCCAGGACTTCGGCATCATCTCGCCGACCACCAGGTGCAGGAACGTGACGACGACCAGCGCCAGCAGGAACGCGATGATGCCGCTGGGCATGTCCGGCAGGCCGATGCCGTGCAGCAGCGGGTGGACCAGGTGCTCGATGGCCGGCTCGGCCAGCGCGCCCAGGCCCAGCGAGCACAGAGTGATGCCGAGCTGGGCGGCGGCGAGCATCAGGGACAGCTCGCGGCTGCCGTCCAGGGCGGCGCGGGCGGCCCGGCTGCCTCCCGCGGCGGAATGCTCCAGGCGGTAGCGCTTGCTGGCCACCAGGGCGAACTCGGCCGCGACGAAGAACGCGTTCCCGGCGAGCAGCAGCACCGAGCAGATCACAGCCCAGGTCGTGCTCATCGGGAGTCCCCCTCAGCGTCGAGACCGGTGGCAAGAGCGGTGGCGGCGGCCGCACCGGGCGGGGCCGACAGGCGTACGGCGTCAGGCACGTGCCGGTCCACCGAGAGCACCGCGAGCGCTGTGCCGGAGGCGAGCGACACCGCGTCACCGACCTGCGGCACCCGGCCGAGCTCGGACATCACCAGGCCGGACACCGTGTCGTATTCGTCGCTCTCCGGCAGGTCCACGCCGGTCGCGTCGATGACCTCGTCGATGCGCCAGCGGGCCGGGACGATCCACGAGCCGTCCTGCTGGCGGGCCGGGGCCGGCTCGGGCAGGTCGTCCTCGTCGCGGATCGGGCCGACCAGTTCCTCGGCGATGTCCTCGAGGGTGATGATGCCGGCGAAGCCGCCGTACTCGTCGACCACGCAGGCGAGCTGGCGGTGGTCGCCGCGCAGCCGGTCCAGCACCGCGGGCAGGCGCAACGAGGCCGGCACGAAGAGCGGCGGCACGGCCAGCGACTCGACCGGAACCGTGGCACGGTCGGCGGCGGGCACGGTCAGGACGTCCGCGATGCCGACCACTCCGATGATCTCGTCGACGCCGGTGCCGGCGCGGACCGGGAAACGGGACCGGCCGGTGTCCAGCAGCTTCACCACCTGGGAGGCCGGGTCGCTGCCGCGGACCGTGTGCACGTCCACCCGGGGGATCATCACCTCGGACGCGACCCGGCGGCGGAAGTCGAGGCCGCGGTCGAGCAGCGCCGAGAGCTCCGGATCGAGGTGACCCTCGGCGCGGGACTCGGCGATGATGTGCTCGAGGTCCTCCTCCGTGGCGCCCTCGGGCAGCTCCTCGATCGGCTCGATGCCGACCCGGCGCAGCAGCCGGGCCGCGGCCTTGTCGAAGAGCTTGATGATCGGCCCGAAGACGGCCAGGTAGACCAGCGTCGAGCGGCTGAGCGCCTTGGCCAGGGTCTCGGCCCGGGCGATCGCGAAGTTCTTGGGAGCGAGCTCGCCCAGGACCATCTGCACGACGGTGGCGATGAGCAGGGCCAGCACGATCGAGATGGGCAGGCTCACCGCGGTGGGCACCCCGGCCACGCCGAGCAGGTCGGCGAAGCCCTCACCGAGGAACGGCTCGGCGACGTAGCCGACGATCAGGGCGGTGACGGTGATGCCGAGCTGCGCGCCGGACAGCACGAACGAGAGCCGTTCGGTGACCTTGAGCGCGCGTTCTGCGGCCTTGTCGCCCTGCTCGGCCTCCTGGCGCAGGCGGCTGCGGTCGACCGCGACATACCCGAACTCCTGCGCGACGAAGTAGCCGGTTACGGCCGTCACCAGGATGACTAGCAGAAATCCGACCAGGATCAACATGGCCGGGCCGGAAAGACGAGAAGCCGGGCCGAGCCCGGCTGCATACTGCCGATCATCCGAAAAAGATAGCAGCGGCGGCTGCAAGTCCGCTGTGAGAAACCCGAGCGGGGGTACGGCCGCAGCCGCACCCCCGCACGCCCCCGTCCGTCAGGCGCGGGTGATGGTGACGTTGTCCACAGCCGCCTCCACCAGGCTCGCCGTGCCGGTGTCGGCCGCCTCCACCTGCAGCCGGATCGACTGCCCGGCGTACGCGGAGAGGTTGACCGTCGCGGCCTGCCACGCGGCGGCGCGGTTGCTGGCCGCCCCGGCCTGGGTGAGGAGCGTGGTCGTGGTGCTGCCGGAGATGACCCGGACCCGGAAGTAGTCGCCGCTGGTCGCGTTGTTCAGGTGCGCGAGGTACCAGGAGAACGACAGGGTCAGCGTGCCGGTGGGCAGCGTGATCGCCGGCGACCGGATCGTCGTGGTGCCGCCGTCGACGTCGTTGGCGCCGGCGCTGGCCCCGGCGGCCGCCCCGGTGACCAGGTCGTTGGTGCCGCTGACCGTGGTGCCGAGCTGGGTGGCCACGCCCGAGGTGGTGGCGGCCGGGTCACCGCGTTCGAAGGCGCCGGCGGTCGCGGTGTCGGTGGCTCCGGCGTTGGTGGTCCAGCCGGTGGCGGTCTCGAACGTGTCCGAGTAGACCGTCTCGCCGGTCGGAGGCTCGGTGCCGCCGCCGTCGGCCAGCGCCCACACCGTGGCCGCGATCGCGTCGGAGTTGCGGTTCAGCGCCGTGTCGTTGATGTTCGCGGTGGTGTCACAGGAGGCGTGGTAGCAGGGGTCGAAGGCGCCGGTCGTACCGCCCCAGAGGGTGACCTGGGCCGCGGTCTTGCGGCCCTCCGCCCCGGTGAAGATGCCGCCGGCGGGGATGCCCGCCGCGATGAACGGGCCGTAGTCGCTGCGCCCGTCGAAGTCGGTACCGCGGGTCGGCACACCGATCGACGCGTAGTACGCCTCCAGCGTGTCCTCGATCTCGGCGGAGCCCGCAGGGCCGGGGCCCGAGCCGGTGCCGTCGGAGTTGTCGCCGTCGTAGAGGAAGTAGCCCGGGTTCGGCGAGCCCACCATGTCGAAGTTCAGGTAACCGCCGATGGCCGCCTTCTGCGCCGAGCTCAGCGAGTTCACGTACGCGGTGGAGCCGCGCAGGCCCAGCTCCTCGGCGCCCCACCAGCCGAAGCGCAGGTGCCGGGCGGGCTGGAAGCCGGTCCGGGCGACGGCCAGCGCCACCTCGAGGTTGGCGGCCGAGCCGGAGCCGTTGTCGTTGATGCCGGGGCCGGCCGTGACGCTGTCCAGGTGCGCGCCGACCATGAGGGTGTCGGAGGTGTCGCCGCCGGGCCAGTCCGCGATGAGGTTGTAGCCGGTCGCGCCGTTGTAGGTGAACGACTGCTGCTGGGTGGTGAAGCCGGCCGCGTCGAGCAGACCCTTCACGTAGGTGACCGAGGCCAGGTAGCCGGGCCGGCCGTGCGCGCGGTTGCCGCCGTTCGCCGTGGCGATCGACTGGAGCTGGGTGAGGTGCGCCTTGACGTTCGCGACGGCGATGTCGGGCGGGGCCACAGCGGCCGCGGCGACGGGAGCGGCCTGGACGGGGGCGGCGAAGAGGGCGGCGAGCAAGGCCGACGCGCCGATCAATGGAACTGCTCTCACGGGGTGTCCTCCGCGGGGCTCGGGGGGCGCCGTCGCCCAGGGTGTGGCGACGGCCACGCCGAGCATCGCAGAGACGCAGTTCTATGCACTCATATCGAATGAGCCATATCTCAGCTGTCCGTGAAGAAGGTGCTCTGGATCATGCCCCATTTCTCGAAATTGCCGGGCCAGTCCAGATCCAGGGTCATCAGGCCGATCGCGTACGCCCGGCCGTCGTTGGCGGCGCGCCACCGGGTCATCGCGTGCATCCGGCCACCGTCGCGTCCGTCGTACGTGTATTCCCAGTCCGCCGCCCGGGCCAGGCCGGGCACCCGGTCGATCCGCAGCTGGGTGTAGTTGCGCAGGTCACCGGCGGCCCGCAGCCGGGTCACTTCCTTGCGGCACGCCTGCACCGGGTCACCCTGCGGGCTGCGGTCGGGGTCGATGCTGAGGATTCTGAGGTTGCTCGGGTCGCGGAAACAGATGGTGGTGCCGATGGTCTGATAGGTCCAGCCGTCCGGGACCGCGATGTGGAAGCCGGCGTCACTGAAATACGACCAGCCCGGGTACAACGCCCAGCCGTCGCGCAGCTTCTCCGCCCCCGCGACCGGCGTGCGGGGCAGTCCGGGCGGTGCCGCACTGGCGCAGTTCACCGGGCTGAAGCCACCCGAACTGCCGCCGCTGCCCGAGGACGTGACGACGCCGGGGGTGGCACCGATCGCCCCCGGCTGGGCCCGGTCATCGTCACCGCGCAGCGTCAGCCCGGCGGCGACACCACCACCGGCGAGCACGGCCAGCACCACACCCGCGACGAGGAGCCGGCGGCGTGACCTCGGCGGCGCGACCTCGGCCGGGGCCGGGCGCTGGGCCGGGATGACCGGCTCACTCAGGTGCTCCCCCCGCTCGGCGGCCGGTCCGGGCGGATAGACGACACCGGGCAGGGCCGCGGCCAGGGCGGCGCCGAGACCGCCACCGGCCGGCTCGGCTTTCGCCTCGACGGGCTCAGGCTGCGGCTGCGGGCGGGCGTCCGGGCCGGGCTGATCGTCGGGGGCCTTTCTGGGGCCGGGTACGACCGCACGGCCGAACGTCGTCCCGGACGTCCTCGACGGCGCGGGGAGCAGACCGGCCTCCGCCACGATCAGGCGCAGCCGTTCGGCCACCTCGGCGCCGGTGAGCCGTTCCACCGGCTCGCGGCGCAGCAGCCCGGTCAGCACAGGAGCCAGCGGCCCGGCCCGCACCGGCGGATCAGCCTCGTCCGTGGCCAGCGCCATCAGCGTCGCCATGGCACTGTCGCGGGCGAACGGGGATCGTCCCTCGACGGCGGCGTACAGGGTCGCACCGAAGGACCAGAGGTCGGACTCCACGGTGGACGCCCCGTCGCGGGCGCGCTCCGGGGAGACGTACTGCGGGGAGCCGACCACCATGCCGGGGCCGGTGACCGAGCCGTCGTCGACGAAGGTGGCCAGGCCGAAGTCGGTGAGCACGACCCGGCCGTCGTGCCCGATCAGCACGTTGTGCGGCTTCACGTCGCGGTGCAGCACGCCGGCCCGGTGCGCGGCGGTGATCGCCTCGAGCACGTCCAGGCCGATCCGGGCCGCCTCGGCCGGCGCGAACGGGCCGTCCTCGCCGATGACCTGGTGCAGCGAGCGGGACGGGACGTACTCCATCACGATCCAGGGCAGATCGTCGGCGTGCACGACGTCGTAGATGCGCACCACGTGCGGGTGGTTGAGCCGGGCGGCGCTGCGGGCCTCGCGCAGGGTGCGGGTGCGCAGCCGGGCCTGCTCCTCGTCGGTCATCCACTGCGGCGGGACGAACTCCTTGACGGCGACGTCCCGGTCGAGCATCTCGTCGCGGGCCAGCCAGACCCGGCCCATACCGCCGGAGCCGACCGGCTCGAGGAGCCTGTACCGACCGGCGATGAGCATGCGCCTGACCGCCATCAGCCCCCATCCGTAGCTTCTTCGACCAGGATAGTCACCGGCGGCTGACCTGCGGAATCCTGATCACCCGGCCACCGCGTAGATCACCAGGTTGTCCGTGTACGACCGCAACGTCCGGTCGAAGACCCCACCACAGGTGATCAATCGCAGCTGCCGGTCCGGGGTCGGCCCGTAGACCTCTTCGGTCGGGAACGCCTTCTTCGGATACCAGGCCGTGGCGGTCACCGTGAACGTGACCGTACGGTTGCCGCGCGTCACTTCGATCTTGTCGCCAGTAGTGATCTCGCGCAGCCGGTAGAAGACCGCCGGCCCCTGCTTCGAGTCGACGTGACCGGCCAGGACGGCCGGGCCCACGTCGCCCGGGGCTGTGCCGTCCGCGTACCAGCCGGCGTGCTCGTTGGTCTTCGGCGGCTGCAACTCACCGTCCGCGCCCAGCTTCAGCGTCTCCAGCGACGTGTCCACCCCGATGGCCTTGACCCGCAGGCGGGTCGGCGGGCCACTGAGATCCGAGGGCACGGTACGGAACGGGTTCGGCGCGCCTTCCATGTCCTCGGACGGCTGCACGGGCACCGAGGCGGCGCTCGGGGTGCCGGCCCAGCGGCCCAGCTTTTCGGTGCCGGTCGGCTCGCGGAGCATCAGGTAGCCGGTGGCCACGACGAACGCCACCAGCACCGATACCGCCAGTGGCAGCAGGATGCGCGCTTTACGGCGTACCTCCGGCTTGTCCGGGGCCGCGGCCCGGCCGGCCCCCGCTGCGGGACCGGCCTCGGGCGTCGGCGTCACGACTCTCATCCGGTACGCCTTCAAGCAGAGCGGGAGCGGCGCCTGAGCCCGACGAGCAGACCACCTGTCGCCACCGCGGCGACCCCGGCCAGCAGCAGAGCCATCGGCATCGGGGACTGCGGCTGCGTGCCGCCCTCACCCGTGGCCACCCCGCCCTGGGGCACGCCGCCCTGACGCGCCGCGTCGATGTGCAGCTCCGGCTTCAGGCCGCCCTTCTTGTCGTCGAGCACCAGCAGCGAGTACACGTTGCCGGCACCGAGCGTGCAGGGCAGGTCACTGGTCGCGCCGCCGCCGGTCGGCTTCACCCGGACCGTCCATTTTCCCGGGTTAACCTGGCGATACGCGGTCGTGGTGGCGAACTGGACGCCGTCGGCGATGGTCTTGCCGTTGGCCCCGCCGACGTCGAGCACCGGCGCGCGCACCGAGGCCTGGATGATCCGGATCTTGGACTCCCCGGCCCCCGGCAGCTTCAGGTCGTCCTTGAGCACGCGCAGGCCGAGGTCGGCGTAACGACCCACCCCGGCCACCGTGTACGCCGCGCCGTCGTCCACCGTGACCTGCGTGGTCAGCACCGGCGGGGTGCTCGCGGCGGCACCGGCCTTGCGCATCGCCACGGAATACGTGCCGGTGGGCAGGCGCAGGTAGTCGGACATGGCGCCGTACGCGACGCCGTCGAACTTCTGGTCCTTGACCGTGCCCGAGTCGGACTTCAGATAGACGTCCACGGCCGGGGTGTCGGGCGAAAGGTGGGCGAGCCGGACGTAGCCGTCACCGGCCGCCCGGGCCGGGGTCGCGGAAAGGGTGATGGTCGCCAGCGCGGCTACGGCGGCCGCCGCGCTACCGAGGCGCCGTAAGGCGGAAACGCGATGGGTCACGGTGCCTCCTGTTCGTGAAGCCTCTGCGGCATCGTCGGTGGCGGCCATCGATGCATACGCTCTGCGTTCATCAATGTGCCGCACGTCACCGGTCCGCACCATGGTCCTTCCGGTTGCGCGCGAGCGCTGGTCGAGTGCCCATCCTGTGCTCCAACGTCTGATTGATGCCCATCGGCTCGTAGCCCTGCACTCCTGGTTCGGAGCCGTCACCCGGATGGATGTTTTCGCCGGTCCCCGATTTCTGTCACACCACGGGGGCACCATGGACTTGTGTCAGACGTCCTCGAGCAGTTCGGCCTCGCCACCCGGGAGTGGTTCCGGGCCGCGTTCGCCGCGCCCACCGCCGCCCAGGCCGGCGCGTGGCGATCCATCGGCGCCGGCCGCAACGCGCTGGTGGTCG
>NZ_JBEZGQ010000014.1:0-27286 GCF_040650095.1 Actinoplanes sp. NPDC048791
CCCACCCCGAAGACCGCGGCGACGCCACCGAGCACCTCGCCGGTGGTGGAGCCGTCGGTGACGACGATGCCGGCGACCCCTCCCGGATGCGCGGGGGCGACCCGGTGCGCCACGGTGAGCGCGAGGCTGGTCTTGCCCACCCCGGCCAGGCCGACCAGCGTGACGCCGCGCGGTCCGTCGTCCCGCGCCGGGGCGAGGCGGGTGACCAGCTCGGCGACATCACTGTCGCGGCCGATCAGATCACCGGCCGGCGGCAGGCGTACGTAGCGCGGCTGCGCGGACGCACCGGCCGGTTGACCGCGTGCGGCGGCCAGGAACGCGATCCTGTCCGCGCCGGCCAGGCCGAGTGCGGCCGCGAGCAGTTCCACCGTGGTCCGCTGCGGCCGGGAGGCGCGACCCCGTTCGAGGTCACGCACCGTCCGCACACCGACCCCGGCCCGAGCGGCCAGCTCGTCCTGGGTCAGCTTCGCTCGCAGCCGGTAACTGCGCAGCACGGCGTCGAATCCCGGACCATCCTGGTCCGCCCCGTGATCGGACGTCATGTCTCGAACCTAGGCACCCGGATCGATGGATGCCGACTTCAGCATGCAATTTGTCGAGTAACCGACGCTCCCGCCGTCGGATTTGCCGCAGAAACCGACCGGGAGTCCAAGATCTATAGTCCGAGGCCGCGCGCGATGATCATGCGTTGCACTTCGGACGTACCCTCACCGATCTCCAGGATCTTCGCGTCGCGGTAGAAGCGGCCCACCGCGGACTCGTTCATGAAGCCGTAGCCGCCGTGCACCTGGGTCGCGTACCGGGCGTTGTCCATCGCGGCCTCGCTCGCGTACAGCTTGGCCAGCGCCGCCTGGTGCTTGAAGTCCTCGCCGGCCAGCATCCGGGCCGCGGCCTCGTAGTACGCGATCCGCGCCGTGTGCGCGCGCATCTCCATGTCCGCGATCATGAACTGGACGGCCTGGTAGTTGCCGATCGGCCGGCCGAACGCCTGCCGTTCCTTGGCGTACTTGACCGACTCGTCGACGCAGCCCTGGGCCAGGCCGACCGACAGCGCCGCGATGGCGATCCGGCCCTCGTCCAGGATGCGCAGGAACTGGGCGAAGCCGCGGCCCCGCTCGCCGAGCAGGTTGGCCGCCGGCACGCGCACGTCGTCGAAGGCCAGCTCGTGGGTGTCGGAGGCGCACCAGCCGACCTTGGAGTAGCCGGGCGCGACGGTGAAGCCGGGAGTGCCCGACGGCACGATGATGGTGGACAGCTCCTTGCTGCCGTCCGCCTTCGTGCCGGTCGCGGCCATCACCGTGACCAGGCAGGTGATGTCGGTGCCGGAGTTGGTGATGAACGCCTTGGAGCCGTTGATCACCCACTCGTCGGTCCGCACGTCGAGCACCGCGCGGGTGGTGGTGGCGCCGGCGTCGGAACCGGTGCCCGGCTCGGTCAGCCCGAACGCGGCGAGCGCTTCACCGCTGGTCAGCCGGGGCAGCCACTCGGCTTTCTGCGCGTCCGTACCGAAGCGGTAGATCGGCATCGCACCCAGCGAGACGCCCGCCTCCAGGGTGATCGCCACGCTGCTGTCGACCCGGGCCAGTTCCTCCAGGGCCAGGCAGAGCGCGAAGTAGTCGCCGCCCATGCCGCCGTGCTCCTCGGCGAAGGGCAGGCCGAAGAGGCCCATCTTGCCCATCTGCCGGACCACTTCGTAGGGGAACGTCTTCTTCTCGTAGTGCTCGGCGATGACCGGCGCCACCTGCTCGCGGGCGAACTCCCGCACGCTGATGACCAGTGCCTCCTGCTCCTCGCTGAGCCGGAAGTCAACCATGACGGGTCCTTTCTAGACCGGGGTGACGCCGTGCCGGCGCCGGGAGAATCCGCGGTCCTTGCCGCGCGCGGCGGCGAACCGGCGGACGAGCTCGCCGCGCAGGTCGGCGGGCTCCACGATGGTGTCGATGACCAGCTCGCTGGCCAGCCGCAGGATGTCGATGTCGCGTTCGTACTCGGCCCGGCGCTCGGCCACGAAAGCCGCCCGCTCGTCCTCGGGCAACGCCGCGATCTTGTTGGCGTAGACGGCGTTCACGGCCGCCTCCGCGCCCATCACCGCGATCTTGGCGGTGGGCAGGGCGATGGTCGCCTCGGGGTCGAAGCCGGGACCGGCCATCGCGTACAGGCCGGCGCCGTAGGCCTTGCGCACCACGACGCAGATCTTGGGCACGGTGGCCTCGGAGATCGCACTGATCATCTTGGCGCCGTGCCGGATGATGCCCTGCTTCTCGACCGCGCTGCCGACCATGAAGCCGGGCACGTCCGACAGGAACAGCAGCGGCACGTTGAAGGCGTCGCAGAGCTGGACGAAACGGCTGGCCTTGTCGGCCGAGTCGACGAACAGCACGCCGCCCTTGAACATCGAGTTGTTGCCGACCACGCCGATGACCTGGCCGTCGAGCCGGGCGAAGCCGACGGTCAGCTCGCGGGCCCACAGCGCGTGGATCTCGAAGAAGGAGCCCTTGTCGACGATGCCCTTCACGTACCGGCGCATGTCGAAGGCCTGGCGCTCACTGACCGGGACCAGCGCGGCGAGATCAACAGCGGCAGGCTCCTGGGCCTCGGCCGCCGGCGGCTGCTGCGTCCAGTTCGCCGGCAGATAGGAGAGATACGAGCGGACCACGTCGAGCGCGTCCTGCTCGGTCTTGCAGAGGAAGTGCCCGACCCCGGACTCGGCGCAGTGCACCCGCGCGCCGCCCATCGCCTCGAGCGTCGTCTTCTCCCCGGTGACCATCTCGACCATCCGGTCGGAGCCGAGGTACATGCTCGCGTTGCCCTCGACCATGGCGACCACGTCGCAGAAGGCGGGGATGTAGGCGCCGCCCGCGGCCGACGGCCCGAACAGCGCACAGACCTGCGGGATCGAGCCGGAGGCCCGGACCTGGGTGTGGAAGATCTTGCCCGCTCCGCGCGGGCCGGGGAACAGGTCGACCTGGTCGGTGATCCGCGCGCCCGCGGAATCCACCAGATAGACCATGGGTACGCCGTACTCGTACGCCCGCTCGATGATCCGGATGATCTTCTCGACCGTACGGGCGCCCCAGGAGCCGGCCTTGACGGTCGAGTCGTTGGCCATCACGCACACCTCGCGCCCGTCGATCCGGGCGTTTCCGGTGATCACGCCGTCCGCGGGCAGTCCGTCCGCCAGGCTGTTGGCGTAGAGCCCGTCCTCGACGAAGGAGCCGTCGTCCACGAGCAGCGCGATCCGCTCGCGGGCGAAGAGCTTGCCCTTCGCGGCGTTGGCGGCGTGATAGCGCTCGGCGCCGCCGGCCATCGCCCGCTTGCGCGCCTGTGCGAGCGCGTCTTGGTCGAGTGCCACCTGGTCCCCTTCGTTCGTCCCTGAACGATCGTTAGGCTAACCCATTCCGGGGACGGAGACCAGACACGCCGAACGGGAGCCCCCGCAGGTAGCGGGGACTCCCGTCCGTTTCGTACGACCGGCGCTGTGGAGGAGCGCCGGTTTACTGCCCGACGCCCAGGGGCGTCGCTCGGGTCACGCCCGGGACCGGCGTGACCCGGGCCTCATCGCAACTACTTACTTGCCGAGCGTGTCGAGGACGTTCAGGCCACCGACGTTCAGGCCACCCGCGTTGCTCAGGTTCTGGGTGAGGCCGTCCACGGCGCCCGCCTCCTGGGTGCTCTTGCGAGCCGGCTTGCCGTACTTGTCATCCTGGTTGCCGGCGTCGCCGGCGACGTCGTCGTCGTCCTTGTTGCCGTAGCCGTCGTCCTTGACGCCGTCGTCGCCGGCCACGTAGTCGTCGTCGTCCTTGCCACCGTTGTCGCCACCGTTGCCGTTGTGGCCGTGGCCGTTGTCGCCGCCGTTGCCCTTGTGGCCGTGGCCGTGGCCGCGGTCACCGTCGACGTCGACGTCGTTGGCGCACGCCGCCGCCGAGTTCGCCAGGCCGAGAACGGCGAGCGAGTTGCCGCAGACGTTGATCGGGATGCTGATCGGCGCCGCGAGCTGCGTGCCGTTCAGGATGCCCACGTTGCGGGACGAGTCCTGCGAGAAGTCGTGGCCACGGGCCGACTCGTTCTTCGCGACGGCGGCCGAGTTGGCCTCGCCGGCGACACCGATCGAGTTGCCGGCGATGTTCAGCGGCGCGGAGATCGGGGCGTAGACCTGGGTGCCGTTGGCGATCCCGTAGTTGCCCGAGGTGTCCTGCGAGGTGGACTCGCGGCGGTGGCCGCCACCGTCACCGTTGACGCAGGCCGCCTGCGACTGGGCCAGGCCCAGGATGCTGAGCGCGTTGCCGCACAGGTTGATCGGGACGTCGACCGGCGCGTAGACCTGCGTGCCGTTCAGAACCCCGAAGTTGCCGGAGGAGTTCTGGTCGGCGCCGCGGCCGCCCCGGCCACCCCGGTTGCCCTTGCCGTGCTCGACCTTGGTGCTCTCGACGTGGTTCACACCGGCGCCGGAAGCGTTGGCCAGGCCCAGCACGGCGGCGGAGTTGCCGACCACGTTCACCGGCACGGAGATCGGCAGGTACGCCTGGGTCCCGTTGGCGATGCCGAAGTTGCCGGAGGTGTTCTGCGAGACGCCGCCCTTGCCACCGCGCTTGCGGTGCTGGCCGCTCTCGACGAAGTTGATGCCCGAGCCGGCCGAGTTGGCCTCGCCGGCCACGCCGATCGAGTTGCCGACCACGTTCAGCGGCACGGCGATCGGGGCGAACACCTGCGTGCCGTTGAGGATGCCGACGTTGCCGGAGCTGTCCTGCGAGACGTCGGCCTGCGCTGCGCCGGGGGCGAACAGCAGGGCGCCGGCCGCCAGAACACCGACGCTGAGAGTCTTACGAACCCAAGTCTTCATGAAAAGAAGATGCCTTTCAGAATTGTCAGAAAATGGTGAGACGCGTATTCAATTGATCGGTGCTTTCGGGCGCAGCGGTGCCACGAGCGTTTTTCATGGACTGCCCTGACCCCGCCTGTCGACGTGCGCCCGTTACGAGTGACGCATTGCAGAGCGGTGGCGTACCGGATATTGGGCCCCGAGGTGATTCGCCGCCTGTTCGCAAGCGGTTGGGGAATCAGGCCCGTGGTGCGGGCACACCGCATCCGCTCCAGGTGCTGCGGGTGACGGAGATGCCGGCCGGTGCCGGTACTAGTCAGGTGAGACGGTCGGTGCCTCGGCGTCATGGCGCCGGACCTCGACGTCGGCCGCGATGGGCAGCCGGTGGCACGCCACCGTACTGTCCGCGACCTTGGCCGGAAGGAAGGCCGCAGAGCCGCCCTCCGTCGCAGTTGACGGCCCGGAGGCCGGAACGCCGTTCGCTGCCCCGAGGTGCACCCGCAGAGGCGCGGGTCCGTCACCGCCGGGTGTGTCGCTGACCGTCTCCGGCTCGGCCGCCGTGGCGGCGGCCCGGTGCCGGTCGGCAGCGAAGGTGTGCTGCCGGGCGACGGTCTTTCCCACCTGGTCCCGCCGGTCGGGCTGACGCTCGGCCGCCGGTACCTCCTCGTCCCTGTCCACGACCTCGCCGACCGTGCTGACCTGGTCGGCGACGATCTCGCCGGCCCCGGTCAGGTCCTCATCGGACTGCTCGGCGTCCACCTCGGAGACGTCGGTCCCCGAGACCTCGGAGCCGCTCACCCGCGTCGCGGAGTGCCGCACCGGCAGCGCCGGCGCACTCCCCGCCCGCGGCGGCTCGGGCTCCCGGACATCGGTGACCGGGACGAGTTTCCGGGTGTCCACCGCTTCACCGGAAGGGCGAAGTGGGGCGGTCAACCCCCGGACGACGCTGTCCACCCCGCCCAGGACGGGATCCGCGTCGTTGCTGCTCTTAGTGGCCGGGGCCGGCGTTCCCACGAGCTTGCCCGGGAGCGCCACCGCGGCGGCGAGACGTCGGTGGTGATCGGATTCCAGCGGCTTGACGGCCGCCTTGAGGACCCGGTCCACCACCGGGACGCTGTTGTTCTCGCCGTGCACCACAGAGCCGATCAGCGACGAGCCGAGGGAGAGTCCCTCACCCGCCGGATCACGGTCCGCGGCGTGCGCGGCAGCGCCGGTGAGCAGCCAGGCCGCGCCGGCCAGACCGCCGACGACCAGTGCACGCAGTCCCCACCGGGATCCGGTGCGTCCTGCGCGGTGCTCCTTGCGCCGCTCCGCCCCCTGGCTGTGGGGCGGCATGAGCGCGGAGACACCGGCGGGCCGGACCGACGCGGAGCGGTACGCCGTACGCGCATCGCGCTCGACCACCCGTCCCGTCATTGTCCTGCCCCTGTCCGTCGGCTCGTTACTGCTCCGGCCGACTGCCCGCCCGAAGGAACAAGGCGATATCGGCCACTCGGTATTGGTAACGAAGCGGCCCAGCGAGGGTCACGCAGGCATTCCGGAAAATTGATCGCGTCGCACCGGAAGCGAAAGAACGGTAAAGAGAATCCGGATCAGACCAATCTGGTGCGCGGCCCGGCCCGAAGAACACCCGACGGGAGTGTGCGACCCAGCAGGTCCTCGGCGAGTTCGGCCACCGCGATCAGCTTGTCCAGGTCGATTCCGGTGCGGAGGCCCATGTCCTCGAGCATGTGCACGAGCTCCTCGGTGGCGATGTTGCCCGAGGCGCCCGGCGCGTACGGGCAGCCGCCGATCCCGCCCACGCTCGCGTCGAACTCGGTGACGCCCAGTTCCAGGGCGGTCAGCACGTTGGCCAGCCCCGTACCCCTGGTGTTGTGGAAGTGCAGCAGGTCCGGGCGTACCTCGGTGAGCAGGTCACGGACCCGGCGCGGGGTCGCCATGCCGGTCGTGTCGCCGAACGCGATGCGGTCGGCGCCGTCGGCGCGGACCCGCTCCACGATGGACGCCACCCGCTTGGGATCGATGTCGCCCTCGAACGGGCAGCCGAAGCTGGTGGCCACGATGACCTCGAGCTTCGCGCCGGCCGCGTGGATCAGCGGGATGAGACCGGTGATGTCGTCGAGCGACTCGTCGGTCGAGCGGTTCAGGTTGCGCCGGTTGTGGGTGTCGCTGGCCGACACCACCACCTCGATCTCGCGGAAGCCCGCCGCGATCGCCCGCTCGGCGCCGCGGGTGTTGGGGATCAGCGCGGAGTAGCGGACGTCGGGGTTGTGCCAGGCCCGCGCCCACACCTCGTCGGCGTCGGCCATCTGCGGGATGGCTCTGGGGTGCACGAAGGACACCGCCTCGATCCGGCGCACGCCGGTGCCCGAGAGGGCGTCGATCAGCCGGACCTTGTTGTCGGTCGGGATCGGCTCCTCGTTCTGCAGGCCGTCGCGCGGCGCGACCTCGCGGATCGAGACGGTGTCCATCAGCGCTACCCCTTCTTGACCTTGGCCGGGCGCATCCGGGCGACGATGCCGGTGTCGTAGTCGCCGGACAGGAACTCGTCGTTCTCCAGCAGCTCGGCGAAGAACGGCAGGTTGTGCTTGGGGCCGGCGATCTCGAAGCCGGCCACCGCGGTCCGGGCCTTGGCCAGCGCGTCCGCCCGGTCGATGCCCAGCACGATGAGCTTGGCCATCAGCGAGTCGTAGAACGGCGTGACCGTCGTCCCCGGGCCGTAGCCGGCGTCGACGCGCACGCCGTCGCCGGTGGGCTCCACCCAGGTCGTGACCTGACCCGGACCCGGCAGGAACCGCTTCGGGTCCTCCGCGTTGATCCGCAGCTCGATGGCGTGGCCGGTGGTGGCGTGGATGGTCGCCGGATCGAAGGTCGGCGCCGCCCCGGACGCGATCCGCAGCTGCTCCTCGACCAGGTCGATGCCGTGGATCAGCTCGGTGATCGGGTGCTCGACCTGGAGCCGGGTGTTCATCTCCAGGAAGAAGAACTCACCGGTGGCGGGGTCGAGCAGGCATTCGACCGTGCCGGCGTTGCGGTAACCGACCGCCTCGCCCGCCTTGACCGCGGCGGCCAGGAAACGTGCGCGCAGCTCCGGTGACACCGCCGGGGAGGGGGCCTCCTCGACGAGCTTCTGGTTGCGGCGCTGCACCGAGCACTCGCGCTCGCTGAGGGCCACCACCCGGCCGTCAGCCAGGCCCAGGATCTGCACCTCGACGTGGCGCACCCGGGGGAAGTAGCGCTCGATCAGCACCGAGCCGTCACCGAACATCCGCTCGGCGAAGGCGCGGACCTTGTCGTACTCGGTGCGCAGGCCGTCCTCGTCCTCGGCGACCGCCATGCCCATGCCGCCACCACCGGCGGCGGCCTTGACCATCACCGGATAGCCGATCTCCGCGGCCGCCTCGATCGCGGCCTCCACGGTCGCGGCCGGATCGTGCGTGCCCGGCGCGACCGGGACACCGGCCGCCGCCATCAGGTTGCGGGCGTTGATCTTGTCGCCCATCGCGGTGATCGCGTCCGCGGACGGTCCGACCCACACCAGGCCGTTGGCCTCGACCGTACGGGCGAACTCGGCGTTCTCGCTCAGGAAGCCGTAGCCGGGGTGCACGGCCTGCGCCCCGGTCGACTTGGCGGCCTCCAGGATCGCCTCGGTGTTGCGGTAGCTCTGGGCCGGGTTCGCCGGTCCCACGCACACCGCCTCGTCCGCCTCGGCGACGAACGGCATCCCCGCGTCCGCCTCCGAGTAGACCGCGATCGACCGGATCCCCAGCCGCCGGGCGGTCCGGATGATCCGGCGGGCGATCTCGCCCCGGTTGGCGATGAGCAGCGACTCGATCATCTCGCTCTTTTCCCTCGTGCTTCCCGGCCGTCTCGGCGGCCGGCCACTCGCAGTGCCGGGCTTTCCGCGACCCGCGGGTCAGCGGCCGATGAGGGCGTGCACCGTCGCCTCGCGCAGCAGCACGGCCCGGCGGCGGCGATCGACCTCACCACCGAGGAACGGCGTCGAGTTCATCAGGCCGAACGCGGAGTGGGCCAGCACCCGGGCCTCCGCCGGCTCCAGCTCGGGGCGCAGCGTGGCCAGCACGGTGACCCACTCCTCGACGTACAGGCGCTGGAGGCGGCGGATCTGCCGGCGCGGCTCCTCGGGGAGGCGGTCCAGCTCGTGCAGGTGCAGGGCGATGACCGCCGGATTGGCCAGCGCGAACTCCACGTGGAACTCGATCAGGTCGGTGAGTGCGGCGTGCGCGTCCTGCTGGTGCCGGCCGACGCGTTCCTGGCCGCCGTGCAGCAGGCCCTCGCTGACCGGGATGAGCGCGGCCACGAGCATGGCCTCTTTACCGGCGAAGTGGTGATAGAGGGCCGGGCCGGTCACGCCGGCGGCGGAGCCGATGTCATCCATCGAGACACCGTGATATCCGCGTGCGGCGAAGAGGCCGACCGCGATCTCGAGGATCTCGTCCCGGCGCGAGCGCCGGCGGGGGGCCGGCGGGCCCGGACGCTGCTGCTGATCTACCGTCACCTGGCAACTCTAACCCGCTGTCAAGCCGAAGCCTTAACGGCCGTTCAGCCGATTAGTCCTCCTCCACCCCTTCGGTACGGCGCAGCCGCGCGGCCTGCTCCAGGTTGCCTCCGGCCTCCAGCGCCTCGGCCAGCACCCGGGCCGTGACCTGCCGTTGCGGCGCGTCCTGGGCCATCTCCCCGAGCACCGGCCAGAGCAGATCCTCGGCCTGCTGCGGATGCCCGGCCCGCAGCAGCGCCTCGCCCAGCAGCGTCGCGACCTGGTCCGCCTCGCCGGCCGAGCCCACCTCCCGCAGCCGCTCCGGCGCATCGGTGACGTACGGCACAGCTTCGGCCGCACGGCCCCGGGCCAGCAGCAGCCGGGCCATCTCGAAGCCGAGCATCGCCCGCTCCCACACCGCGCCCGGCTCCTCGCCCACCTCGGCGGGCAGGCCGGCGTGCTTGCGCTCGGCCAGCCGGTAGGTCTCCTCGGCCGCCGCCACGTCGTCCGCCCAGTGCAGAGCCATCACCCGGCGGCGCAGCAACCGCAGCTCACCGAGCGGATCGCCGGCCACCCGCAGATCCTCGGCCCCGGCACCGAACCACTCCGCGGCCTCGGCGTCACGGTCCAGCCGGAACAACAGGTCCCCGGCGTTCTCCCGGATCTGACCACGGCCGGCCGGATTGTCGGCCAGCCGCCCGACCAGTTCCTCGTAGAGCGCGAGCGAGCCGGTGTTGTCACCGAGCTGGCGGTAGAGCCCGGCCAGCAGGAACCGGGTGTTGTCGGCGGCCTCGTCGTGGCCGAGCCGTTCGAGCCCCGCGAGGGCCTCCTCGGCGACCTCGGCCGCCTCCACGATCCTTCCGGCCTGCCGGTACGCGTCCGCGAGCTCCTGCCGGATGAAGGCGCCACCCTCGTCCAGGTCCTGCTCGGCGCAGAGCGCGACGGCCTCGACCAGATCGTCGATCGCCTCACTGGGCCGGTCGAGGTGGACCAGAGCCCGTCCCCGGCCGAGCCGCGCCGTCAGTGCGGCGGCCGGCTCGCCCGCGGCCAGCACCTCACCGAACGCCTCGGCGGCCTCCCCCGGATCGGAGGTGAGCTGGCCGAACAGGGCGGCGGCGTCGGCCAGCCGCAGAGCCGGACCGTGCTCCTGGAAGTAGGCGCGCGCCTCGGCCGCCGCCGCCAGGGCCTCCTCGTGACGACCGGCAGCGGCCCGGTTCGAAGCGCGCCGGGCCAGATAGAAGGCCCGCAGGCGCGGATCGTCGGTCTCGGCGGCGGCCTGCTCCGACCGGTCGTGCGCCGCGTTGGCCTCCTCGGGGCGGTCCTGAACCAGGTTGATCAGCGCCAGCCGGGACCAGGCGGCCGCCCGCTGCCGGGCATCACCGTGCTCCTCCTGATAGGCGGTGTCCGGCTCGATCAGCGTCCGGCCCTCGTCGGGACGCCCGGCCAGCGCCACCGAGACGCCGAGCCGGCCCCGGGCCACCGAGGCGTCACCCTCCGAGCCGGCGGCGGCGAACAGGTCGATCGCCCGGCGCCACACAACCGCAGTGCCGTCCTGGTCATCGGCCCGCCACAGCTGACTACCGAGCAACATCGCCCGACGGGCCGCGCGCTGCATCACCGCGGGATCACCGTCGGCGGCGGCCACCACGTCCTCACCCTTGCCGAACTTGGCGTCGTACACGGCCAGGACCGCGTCGGCCTCGTCGTCACGGTCCTGCAGCTCGTGCTCCTCGGCCAGGCCGAGCAACGTGTCGGCGTCGGCGTCGGCCGGGATCTCGACCGGCTGGGCGGGCCTGGGCACCGGCTGCGGTGCGGGAGCCGGACGTCGCCGGGCGGACGCGGACAACGGCAGGACCACGTCGTAGGGCTGCGCGGCGATCTCCGCGGCGATCAGCCGGCTCTGCGCCGTGGTGCCGTTGCGCGCGTCGAAACGCAGCGACAGCGCGGTGGCGAACGCCGCCAGCTCCTCGGCGAGATCCTCGGCCGTGACGTCGTCCTTCTCCCGGCGGTGCACGATCGTCTTGCCGTGGCCCAGGGTGACGAGCCGGCGCAGCAGCAGCGCCGACGACGCGGCGAAATTCATGCCCGCGGCCGGGGACGGCGCCCGCTCCAGCCAGTCGATGTGCCGTTGCAGGATCTCCAGCCCGCGGTTCTCGTTGCCCGTCCGCGCGCAGAACGCGATGTGGTCACCGATCTCCCACAGGTCGGCGAGGTTGCCGCGCATCAACCTGTACGACCGGCGGTGGGCGTCCGCGGCCTCCTCCAGCCGGCCGGTGCGAAGATACGGCACCATCAGGCCGCTGAGGATGGTCTGCGGCTGCTCGGTGCAGCTCAGCCGCCCGGCCAGCACCGGCTCGGCCAGAGCCACCGCCTCCTCGTCGCGGCCGCGGCTGGAGAGATAGGTGACCTGCGCCGACGGGTCACAGCCGGCGCAGTCGGAGAGATCGTCGCGGGGCGTCGTGTTCCACCGCTCGTAGAGCCGGTCGGCCTCGTCCTCCAGGCCGACGTGCCGGGCCACCACGTACCGGTGCTTGTGGACCGCCTGCAGGCTGTGGCCGGCCTCCAGGTAACGGCGTTCCATGTCGTCCAGCACCGCGTACGTGCGGGCCAGCGGCACCTCGGGGAACTTGGTCAGCGCCGACACCATGTACTTGAAATGCCACAGCAGGTCCTGCTCGGTGCGGGCGTGGAAGGGCGCCGGGTCGCGGTCGAAGTCGCTCAGGCACCAGGAGAACGTGACGAACGACTTCGCGACCTCACCGCCGTACGTGTACGCCGTCGTGGCCAGGATGCGCGCCTGATAGCCCAGCTCACGGTCGCCGAGCGCGTCGGCGTGCCGGATGACCTGCTCGATGACGGCGATCTGCGCGGCCCCGTACGGCATCCGGTGGGCCTCCTGGAGCAGCCCCCACAGCTCCTCGGCGGACCGGCTCACGACGCCTCCCCCGGGACCGCCCGGCCCAGCAGGCCGAGGAACGACGTGTTGAGCAGAGCCGCGTCCGCGGGCCGGATCGGGTGGTAGCCGAGCAGCAGGGCCTGGCCGTACAGGGCCTCGACGGCCAGCGCGGTCAGGTCGGCGTCGCCGATCGCGGTGACCCGGCGGACCAGCGGGTTGCGGTGGTTGAGGACCAGCTGCGGACGGTCCGGCGGGTCGCTGTCGGCGAGCGCGTCGAGCACGCCGCCCCACAGCTCGTCGGCCTTCTCCCGGGTGGCGGTGAACTCCTCGTGGAAGTGCGCCGCGCGGCTGACCAGATAGAGGGCGGGCAGGTTGGCCGGCTCGAATGTGCGCACCACCACCTCGCAGCCGAGCCGGTCGAGCCGGCGCTGGGCGGCCGACAGGAACGGGCGCAGCCGCAGCTCGGTGGCGGCGTCCAGGGCGTCGAAGCGGGTCGCCAGGTCGGTCGGCTCCAGCCGCTCGACCTTGATGGCCCGGTCGAGCTGCGGCAACCGCTCGATGATCTCGGCGTCGTAGGTGTAGCCGCCGTTGATCAGCCCCACGTCCTGGGCCGCGGCCACGGCCGCCAGCTGGCGGAACTCGTCGGTGGTGGCCGCGTACCGGATGAGGCCGTGCCGGGTGCGGAACTCGGCCAGGGTCATCTGGCCGGTGTTGGTCTCCATCGGCCACCACTGCTCGACCAGGCGCAGCATCTCGTCGTCGTGCAGGGCGAGCGCCTTGACCCCGAGGTGGTGGATGCGCAGGAACTCGGCCAGCCGGCGCGGGTCGGTCGACGCGAGCCGGACCAGCCAGCCGCGCAGCTGGTCGGCGATGGCCTCGCGGGTGGCGACCAGCAGACTGTCGTCGTAGAGGGCCTCGCGGCTGGCGGTCGGGCGCAGCTCGGTGCTGTCGACCACACAGCGGGCGAAGAAGGCCCACTCCGGCAGCAGGCCCTCGACGGCCTCGGCCAGCAGCATGCGCTTGAGGTAGACCCGGTGACCGCCGCGGGTGGCCGGATTGACCGGGGTGGGCAGCACGAACGCGGCGCCGGTGAGCCCGGCCTCGGGCACGTCCAGCTCGATCACGTCGAACGGGGTGAAGCCGAGGGTGCGTTCCGCGTACGAGATCGCGGCCCGGCGCCCGGCGGCCCAGGGCACCTCGCCGACGGTGACGGTGGTGCCGTCCACCGTCACGTCGACCGGCAGCAGCGAGCCGTAGAGGGTGGCGAGCTGGGTGACCGTCGGGCCGGCCAGGAACATCTCGGACCCGCGGCGCGGGATCAGGGTCACCGACGTGCCGGGCTCCCGCTCCGGCCCGGGCCGGACGTCGTAGCGACCGTCGGCGTACCCGGTCCACAGCACCGGCGGGGCGTCGGCATGGCGGGTGTGCACCCGGATCTCGTCGGCGACCAGGAAGCAGGAGAGCAGGCCGATGCCGAACTGGCCGAGGAACTCGTGCCGGGCGAAGCCGAGCTCGTCGCGCTTGGAGCTGCGGCCGATGGTGGCCAGCAGCTCGTGCACCTGCGCCTCGGTGAGACCGATGCCGTTGTCGGCGATGCGCAGGCTGCCGTCACCGGTCGTGCCGGCGGACTCGATGCTGATCCGCGCGGTGGCAGCGGTCTCGTCCTGCCGCACCGCGGTGATCGCGTCGACCGCGTTCTGCAGGAGCTCGCGCACGTAGACCCGCGGGCTGGCATAGAGGTGATGGCTGAGCAGGTCGACGATGCCCCGTAGGTCGACCTGAAAGGTGTTGCTCACGTCGGTTCGTCGCCCTCCCCGTCGGCGCTGAGGCGCTCAGGGTACCGGCACGATCTGACCTTCGGTGTCCGCCTTTTCCGTGACCCACCACCGGCCCGAACAGGCGGCCGCGAGCACCGCACCGGCCGTGTTGACGATCACGTCGTCCACGCTGGAGACCCGGCCGATGGCCAGCACCCACTGCAGGGCCTCGATCACGACCGCGCTGACCGCGGCGATCGCCAGGATGCGCGGCAGCGAGGCGGCCCAGCCGAACCGGACCGGCAGGAAGAAACCGACCCCGGCCAGGACGGCCAGGTTGCCGGCGAACTGCGCGACCGCCGTGCCCGGATCGCCGGAGAACCAGGACGGCAGGTCGTGCAGCGGCACGAGGTCGATCGACCGCGGCGTGGCCTGCGGGGTGAAGAGCATGCCGAGGAACGGCAGGGTCCAGCAGAGCAGACCGACCTCGGCGAGAGCGTCGCGCCGGGACCGGCTCCGGCGCCGCCACCGGTACGCGACAACGCCGGCCAGCGGTAGGAGCAGCAGCGTGGCGATGATCGTGGCGCTGTGATCCCGCCAGGCTGCTCCCATGCCGCCGAATCTAGGCGGCGGCCGCCACGCGGGCAGTCAGGCCGCCACGCCGACCGTCAGGAGAGGCCGCCCGGCTCGGTGCCCTTGGCGATGGGGGCACGCACCAGGTTGCCCCACTCGGTCCAGGAGCCGTCGTAGTTGCGGACCTGCGGATAGCCGAGCAGGTGGTGCAGCACGAACCAGGTGTGGCTGGACCGCTCGCCGATCCGGCAGTACGCGATCACGTCGTCACCGGTCTCCAGCCCCAGCTCGTCCCGGTAGATCTTGGTGAGCTCGTCGGCCGGCTTGAAGGTGCCGTCCTCGTTGGCCGCCGACTTCCACGGCTTGCTGAGCGCACCGGGGATGTGCCCGCCGCGCAGCGCGCCCTCCTGCGGGTACGCCGCCATGTGGGTCAGCTCGCCGGTGTATTCCTGCGGGGAGCGCACGTCGACCAGCGGGCGCCCGCTGGAGATGTGGGCCATGACCTGGTCCCGGAACGCGCGCAGCGGACCGTCCTCGCGCTGCGGCACCGGATAGGTCGCCGCCGCCCGCTCGGTGCGGTCGCGGGTCAGCTCGCGGCCCTCGGCCACCCACTTCTGCCGGCCGCCGTCGAGCAGGCGCACGTCGCGGTGCCCGAAGAGGCTGAAGACCCAGAGGGCGTACGCCGCCCACCAGTTGAAGTTGTCGCCGTAGAACACGATCGTGTCGTCCCGGCCGATGCCCTTGGCCTCGCACATCGCGGCGAACGCGGCCGGGTCGAGATAGTCCCGGGTGAGCTGGTCGTTGAGCTCGAGGTGCCAGTCGACCTTGACCGCGCCGGGGATGTGGCCGCTCTCGTAGAGCAACACGTCCTCGTCGGACTCGACGACCACGAGTCCGGGGGTGTCCAGGTGGGCGGCGAGCCACTCGGTGGTGACCAGCTTGTCGGGGTGGGCGTACGCCTGCAGGGCCGGCGCCGGATCGTTCTCTACTGACATGTCACTCACGCTATCGCTTCGATGGGGCGCAGCTCGGGACGCTTAGCCGTCACGAGATCACCGGAGGAGGCGCCGGCGAGCCGCCGTTTGATCCAGGGTGCGAGGTGCTGCCCGGCCCAGCGCAGGTCGGCGCCGCGGGCCAGCAGCCACGGGGTGGGTGCCGGCATCGGCGGCACGAGCAGCCACTCATCGTCGACACCGACACCGAGGGCGTCGAGCACGTGCGCGGCGACCCGGCGGTGCCCGGCCGCGGACAGGTGCAGTCGGTCGGAGCTCCACAGCAGCGGATTGTGGAACGCGTCGTCGGCGAAGAGGTCGATCAGAATGGCGCCGTGCCGGTCGGCCAGCTCGCGGGCGCCGTCGTTGAGCGCGGCGGCCCGGGGCCCGACGATGCGCTGGCCGGGCAGGTGGGCGGTGACATCCGCGAACCGGAACAGGATCACGTCGGCACCGGCGGCCCGCAGCTGCGCGATGGCCGGGTCGATCTTGTGCACCAGGCCGTTCGCGTCGACCCGGCGGCGCAGGATGTCGTTGCCCCCGGCGGCGAAGCTCACTAGGCTCGGCCGCATGGCCAGGGCCGGGTCCAGCTGCTCGGCGAGGACCTGGCCGAGCACGTTGCCGCGGACGGCGAGGTTGGCGTAACCGAAGCCGGGGCCGGCGTCGACGGCGAGCCGGGCGGCCACCAGGTCGGCCCACCCGCGGTAGGTGCCGTCCGGGTACGAATCGTCCATGCCCTCGGTGAAGCTGTCGCCCAGCGCGACGAAGTTGTTCCAGCTCATGGCCCGTTTCCCCCGTTCCGTGGAGCCGCTTCAGTCAGTTTTGCACCGGCCCGGCCGCGCGTCAGCGTGACGCTGGCGACACCGGATAACCGGATGATTCCTGTCGGTGGTGGCTTCTAGGCTTCGTCGCATGCTGCTGCGGATGTCCACCATGCTGCTCAAGACCCTGCGCGAGGAGCCGGCCGAGGCGGAGGTGCCGAGTCACCGGCTGCTGCTGCGGGCCGGTTACATCCGGCGCTCGGCTCCGGGCGGCTACACGTGGCTGCCGCTCGGCAAGCTGGTGCTGGACCGGATCACCGCGATCGTCCGCGAGGAGATGGCAGCGATCGGCGGCCAGGAGGTGTCCTTCCCGGCCCTGCTCCCGCGCGAGCCTTACGACGTCACCGGCCGCTGGACCGAGTACGGCGACGACCTGTTCACCCTCAAGGACCGCCGCGGCGCCGACTTCCTGCTGGCGCCCACCCACGAGGAGATGTTCGCCCTGCTGGTGCAGGACATGACCAGCTCCTACCGGGACTTCCCGCTGATCCTCTTCCAGGTCCAGACCAAGTTCCGCGACGAGGCCCGCCCGCGCGCCGGTCTGCTGCGCGGCCGCGAGTTCCTGATGAAGGACGCGTATTCGTTCGACCTCTCCGACGCCGGCCTGGCCGAGTCGTACGCCCGGCACCGCGCGGCGTACCAGCGCATCTTCGACCGCCTCGGCCTCGACCACACCATCGTGTCCGCCATGTCCGGAGCGATGGGCGGCTCGGCCTCGGAGGAGTTCCTCGCCACATCCGAGGTGGGCGAGGACACCTTCGTGGCCTGCACCACCTGTGGCTACGCGGCCAACACCGAGGCCGTGGTGACCCCGGTGCCCGCTGTCCCCGAGCGCGAGCACCACCCGCTGACCGTCCATGACACTCCGGAGACCCCGACGATCGCCGCGCTCGTCGAGCTGGCCAACAAGCAGTCCCTCGACGGCCGCACCGACTGGACCGCGGCTGACACCCTCAAGAACGTGGTCGTCACCGTGCACCACCCCGGCCGGGAGGACAGCCTCCTGGTCATCGGCGTGCCGGGTGACCGCGAGGTCGACCTCAAGCGGCTGGACGCGGCCCTGAGCCCGGCGACCGCCACCATGTTCGACGACTTCGCCGCCCGGCCCGACCTGGTCAAGGGCTACATCGGCCCGCAGGGTCTCGAGCTGCGCTATCTCGCCGACCCCCGGGTAGCGCCCGGCACCGCCTGGCTCACCGGCGCCAACGAGCCCGGCCGGCACGCGACCTCGGTCGTCGCCGGCCGCGACTTCACCCCCTACGGCACGATCGAGGCGGCCGAGGTCCGCGCCGGCGACGGCTGCCCGGCCTGCGGCGAGGGCGAGCTGGCCATCCGGCGCGGCATCGAAATCGGGCACATCTTCCAGCTCGGCCGCCGCTACACCGACGTCTTCTCGGTCGACGTGCTCGGTGCGGACGGCAAGCCGGTGCGCCCGACCATGGGCAGCTACGGCATCGGGGTCTCCCGCGCGGTCGCCGCCGTCGCCGAGCAGCACCACGACGACCGCGGCCTGCTCTGGCCGGCCGAGGTCGCCCCGGCCGACGTGCACGTCATCGCGGCCGGCAAGGGCGGTCAGATCGACGCCGCCCTCACCCTGGCCGCAGAGCTGGAGGCCCAGGGCCTGCGGGTGCTGGTCGACGACCGGCCGCAGCTCTCGGCCGGCGTGAAGTTCACCGACGCCGAGCTGATCGGCATCCGGCGCATCGTGGTGGTCGGCCGCCGGCTGGCCGAGGGGTACGCCGAGTTCCGCGACCGCCGCACGGACGAGCGACACGACGTACCGATCGCCGACGTGGCGCGTGTAACGATCGGATAGCACGGGTACGGGCTGGGCACGAGTGACACGAGAACGGGGAGGTCACCACACATGGCGAGGACCACGGTCGCTGAGGTCATGACCAGGCGGGTGGTCTACCTGCCGGGCGACACCATGCTGGACGAGGCGGCGCAGGCGATGCGCGACCAGTCCATCGGCGACGTCGTGGTGACCGCGGGCCCGACCATCTCCGGGCTGGTCACCGATCGCGACATCGTGGTCCGGGCCATCGCCGACGGCCGGCCACCGAAGTCGACGACCCTGGCCTCGATCGCCACCCACGAGCTGATCATGATCGAGCAGTCGGCCGGGGTGGACGAGGCCGTCCAGGCGATGCGCGAGCGCGGCGTCCGCCGGCTGCTCGTCTGCGACGCGGACCGCAACGTGGTCGGCATCATCAGCCTCAGTGATCTGGCCCTCCTGCCGACCTCGGCCGCGGCCTGACCCCCTCGACGTAAGGTCGGATCCGTGAGCGACATGCCTGCCAAACTGGCCGAGATCGTGGACGACTTCGCCTCCGCGCCGCGCGACGTGGTGCTGGAGATGCTGCTGGAGTTCTCCGACGCGGTGCCCCCGCTGCCTGACTCCCTCGGCCATGAGGGCATGGAACAGGTGCCGGAATGCCAGACACAGTTCTTCCTGCGCGCCGAGGTGCAGCCCGACGACACGGTCCGCACCTACTTCGACTGCCCGCCCGAGGCGCCGACGACGCGAGCCTTCGCGGGCATCCTCGCCGAGGGCCTGGAGGGCGCGTCGACCAGCGAGATCCTGGCGGTGCCGGACGACCTCTACAACCGGATGGGGCTGGCCACGGCGATCAGTCCGCTGCGGATCCGCGGAGGCACGGCGATCCTCGGGCGGCTCAAGCGCCAGATCCGCGAGCAGTCCCCACCCGACCGCCCCGCCGCCGCCCTTGACCGGACTGAGCAATCTTGAACATAGAGATCTGGTACGACCTCGTCTGCCCCTGGTGCTACCTGGGCAAGCGCCGGCTGGAGGCGGTGCTGCTCGGTTTCCCCGGGGGCGCGTCGATGACCTTCCGGGCGTACCAGCTCGATCCTGCGCCGGTCCCGATGCCGGTACCGATCTGGCAGGCGATGACGGCCAAGGTCGGCAACCCGCGGCAGGTCGACCAGATGATCGCGCACGTGACGGAGGTCGTCCGCGGGGAGGGGCTGGCGCTCGACTACGAGCGGGCGGTGGCGGCCAACACGTTCGACGCGCACCGGCTGGTGGCCTGGGCGGCCGCGCAGGAGCTGCAGCTCAACATGATCGAGACCTTGCAGCACGCGCACTTCGCGCAGGGTGCCGACCTCGGCTCGCACGCCGTGCTGGCCCAGCTGGCCGGTTCGATCGGGCTGGACGCACGGGCGGCGTTCGCTTACCTGGCCACGCCGGCCGGCACGGATGCGGTGAACGCCGATCTGGCCGAGGCTCGCGAGCTGGGGATCACCGGCGTGCCGACCTACGTGGTCGACCGGAGGTTCGTCATCCAGGGCGCGCAGGAGCCGGCGGCCCTGCGTTCGGCGCTGGAGGAGATCGCCCGGCGAGAGGCCGTCGACTCCCCTCGATGAGCCGTCCGTGCTTCACCGCTCACCCTTTTCACCGCTCACCCTGTCACCGCTCACTGTTTCACGTGAAACGCTATTGATCGTTGTGGATGGGGCGGATCATGGCGATTCGGAGCTCAGGGTCCAGGCCGTGTTCGGCTTCCTCGATCATCAGCGCCCGTAGCTCGGGGCCTTGCTCGGCGCCCGGCAGCACGGTGAAGCCGAGCCGCTCGTAGTACGGGCCGTTCCACTGCACATCGCGGAAGGTCGTCAGGGTGAGGGCGGGCAGGCCCTGGCTTGCGGCCCAGCGCTCGAGGTGGTCGATGAGAGCGCGGCCGATCCGCTGATGGGCGTGGTCGGGATGGACACTGACCTGCTCGATGTGTGCCCTGCCGTCGATCCGCTTGACCAGGATGAAGGCGATCGGCTGGTCGGAGTCGTCGACAGCCACCCAGGAGAGACCGGCGCGCTGGTAGGCGGTCAGGACCTCGATGGTGGGATCCGGGTCATCGGCGATGGCGCTCATGCCGATGGCGCGGAAGAGCTCACCGGCGGCATGCTCGATTCGCTGGATGACGGCCAGGTCGGCGGGCCGGGTCGGCCGGATCTGTATCACGCCTCCGACCGAACCAGGACCGCGCCGGCCGGTCCACCCAATTCTTCGCCCGGTCAACGCTCATCGACCACCCAGCGCGCCACGATCACGACTCGGCCCGATCTCGCGGGCGGACCCCGTCGACCACTCTGCGCGCCCGGATCACCCCGCGACCAAATCTCGCGGCCGCGCCGTCGACCACGCAGCGCGCCCGGAGCACATCGCGGTCAGATCTCGCGGGCGAGCCCGTCGACCACCCGGTCAGATCTCGCGGCCGCGCCGTCGACCACCCAGCGCGCTCGGAGCACGTCGCGGTCAGATCTCGCGGGCGAGTCCGTCGATCACCTCGGCGCCGGGCAGCGCCCCCAGCGCCGGCCCCGCAATCGCGATCTTGCTGTGCCGCACCCCGGACCCGATGATCACGTGCGGTGTCGCGACCACCCGCGCGTCGACCAGCACCGGCCACGACTGCGGCAGCCCGATCGGCGTGATGCCCCCGTACTCCATGCCCGTGAGCCGCACCGCGTCGTCCATCGGCGCGAAGCTCGCCTTGCGCACGTCGAGGTGCCGGCGCACGATCCCGTTCACGTCGGCGCGGGTGGTCGCCAGGACCACGCAGGCCGCGTACCGGGTGATCTCACCGCGGCGGCCCGCCACGATCACGCAGTTGGCCGACTCCCCGAGCGTCACGCCGTACGCCTCGCAGAAAGCGGCCGTGTCGGCCAGGTCCGCGTCGATGGGCGCGACCAGCACCTGGTCCCCGTCGATGGGTGCCTCCGCCGGCCACACCTCCAGCGCGGCTGCGACCGGCGCCGCGAGCAGGTCGAGCCGGGACATCGCGGGTTCGAGCTTCAGGGTTCCGATCACGTCGGACATCCTCCCCCGAACCGCCCTCGGATAACCAGGAAGTCACCCCGCTCCTCAGGCCGGGCGAGATCTTGCCGACTGTCAGTGGGTGTGGAGGAGAGACGCAGCGCACGGGTCGGGACCGTCAGTGGTCTCGCTCTGCTGGCCGGCGGCACGGCCGTCGCGGCGGTGGCCGGCGGCGCCCACTCCGTCTTCGCCACCGTGCTGCTCGGCCTGCTCGCTTGCGGGATGGGCCACGCGCTCCTGACGGAGATCCAGCGGCAGGCGCGCCGCCGCAGCGCCGGCGGCTGGGCCGCCCAGGACACGATCAACACGGCGTTGCTCGCCTGCTGGGCGGTGGGTGCGCTGAGCATGACGCTCCTGGCCGTCGCGCCGATCATGGTCCGGGCCGTGGGTGCCCTGCTGACTCTGGGGTACGCGCTGAGCTGCGCCTACTTCGTCCTCGAACGCCGCCGCACGATCACGTCGCCGGCCCCGGAGACCGCAGCCGCCGACCAGTAGCCGGGGTCAGTCCACCGGCAGCGCGACGATCATCGGCGGGATCGGCAGGCCGGGCCCGTCCGGGCGTACGTCGGGCAGCGGCACCCAGTCCAGCCCGACCGGCAGCGGACCACCGACGTGCGCCCCGAGCTGCGGCTCACCGTCCGCCACGGTCACCGCGAACACCGACGTCATCCCCGACGGGTACGGCGTGTCCAGCAGGTACCGCGCTTCCTTGACCACCAGGCCGACCTCTTCGAGCACCTCACGGCGTACCGCATCCTCGGCGGTCTCGCCGGGGTCGATGCCGCCGCCGGGCAGCGTCCACCATTCCCGGTTGCCGTCCCGCAGGCTGCGCTCGTGCACCATCAATACCCGGCCGTCCCGCACGATGATGGCCGCGGCTCGCTTCCGTCCACTCACGAATGAAGGCTAACTGTCAGACCGTGGCCGCATGGTCACGGGCATCCGGCCAGGATGCCTGTCTCCCGGCCCTGTCGACCCCTCCGACCGGCGCTTTCTCAGGGCCGGCCGAGCCGGGCACCACCCAACGTGGCAACGGTCACATCGATGCACCCAACCACTCCCTACGGGTCGGCGGCATGTGGCTGGTGCCGTCACGGTGCGCCCGTACGCACAGCACCTGGTTGACCCCGATCCGCGCCTGCTCGAACGACATCGCCGAAGCCGCCATGTACAACCGCCAGACCCGGGCCCGTCCCGCCCCCACCAGCCGTACGGCCGTCGACCAGTTCGCTTCCAGGTTGGCCATCCACGCCCGCAATGTCCGCGCGTAGTGCTCGCGCAACGCCTGCACGTCCCGCACCTCGAAGCCGGCTTCCTCCAGCAGCGACACCGTCGTCCCCACCGGCGCCAGCTCCCCGTCCGGGAACACGTACGCGTCGATGAAGGAGCGCCGCTTCCGTTCCGCCGGGGGTGCCGGGTGCAGGGCCGCGATCTGGTGGTTGAGCAGCCGTCCGCCCGGCTTGAGCTGCCGGAACAGGATGGCGGCGTACTCGGCGTACGGGCCGGTGCCGACGTGCTCGGCCATGCCCACACTGGAGACGGCGTCGAACGGGCCGTCGTCGACGTCGCGGTAGTCCTGGATCCGGATCTCGACGTGCGCGGTGAGTCCGGCCTCGGCCACCTGCTTGCGGGCGTGGTCGGCCTGCTCCGCCGACAGTGTGATGCCGACGACGTCGACGCCGTACTCGCGGGCCGCGTGCAGCGCGAGCCCACCCCAGCCGCAGCCGACGTCCAGCAGCCGCATGCCCGGTCTGAGTTCCAGCTTGCGGCAGATCAGGTCGAGCTTGTCGCGCTGCGCGTCGGCCAGCTGGTAGCCGGCGTCCGTGCTGGTCCAGTAGGCGCAGGAGTAGACCATCGTCTCGCCGAGGACGAGCCGGTAGAAGTCGTTGCCGACGTCGTAGTGGTGGCTGATCGCCTGACGGTCGCGGCCCCGGCTGTGCCGCGAGCCGCGCATCGCGATCTCCTCCGGCGGCGGCTTGGGCTGCGGTCCGAGCAGACCCAGGCGTACGAGCTCAGCGGCGACGGCACGTTTGGGCAGCCCGTGGACGTCGGCACCGCGGAAGATCAGCGCGGCGAGCCGGCCGAGGGCGTCGTACAGGTCACCCTCCACGTCGAGGTCGCCGGACACGTACGCCCGGGCCAGGCCGAGCTCGTCGGGCCGCCAGATCAGCCGGCGGAGGGCCCGTCTGTTGCGGATGATCAGGATCGGCGTACCCGTGGGGCTGGTCTCTGATCCGTCCCAGGCGCGGAGGCGGACCGGCAAGGGCGACTGCAGCAGGTTTTCCAGCAGTTCGCGCAGCTGGGCGGCGGTGGAAGAAGGCATCGAACCTCCCGGATGCCGACAGGATCTTAGTAGAGCTAACTATTCACCCGGCAACCTCCGGCCAGAAGAGGCTGTGACGCACGAGTCAGTCAGACGCTGCGCAGCACCCGCTCGAATTTCTCCGGCGGCATCGACCGGGCGTGGTCCCGGCGGCTCTCGGCGAACGCCGCCACCACCGCCCGCCGTTCGCTCTCGGGCAGAATCCCGGCGAACGGCGACGTCTCCCGGAGCTCGATGGCGTAGGCGGCCGACGAGGTCAGCGCCTCCAGCACCGCTTCGACCCCCTGGTCCAGCACGGCGTCCCACCGGTCCAGCCACTCCCACGCCCGGCCCTCGGGATGGATCCGCCGCAGCCGTCGCAGGTTGATCGCGGCGGCGGCCAGCACCGCCCGGGGATTGCGGACCAGCCGGCCGGCGACGGCCCGGTGCAGCCACAGCGTCTCGAGCTGGTCCCGATCCATCCGCGGCTGGATCAGGGCCTCGACGTCGCAGCGGCGGATGCGCCGCCGCGAGCTGATCGTCACGTACGGCAGCAGCCCCCGCAGGCAGAGGTCAACCACATGCGCCCGCGACGAACGCAGCAGCACAGCCGCCTCGCCAGTCGTCATCCACTCTCGTGTGCGCATCGTCACACGTGGATATTGACCGGGAGCACCGACCCACCGCAACAACCGAACGGCTCTTGACTCTTTCACGAGGCAGCCGCTTGCGGTGGGAGCGTCACGAATGGATCGGGCGGCGCTCGGCGCACAGCCCGTAAACTTCGCCAGATGATCGTGCGGATGGCCGGTGCGGCGGATGTGGCAGCACTGGCGGAACTGCGTGAGCTCGGACCGGACGAAGTCGGGCCATTCGCCGGCTGGATGACAGCCCACGCTGAGACGCACCTGCCGTTCGTCGCCGAGGTCGACGGGTCCGTGGTCGGCAGCGCCTGGCTGCACGTCGCGGAACGGGTCCCCGGTCACGAGTCGCAGAACCGCTGGTACGGCGACGTCCAGTCGGTCATGGTCCGCGAGGAACACCGCAACCAGGGCATCGGCGCCGCGCTGATGACCGCGATCCTGGCCGAGGCCGTACGCCGGAAGCTGGAGCACGTGACCGTCCACTCAGGCCGCCGCGCAGTCGACTTCTACCTGCGCAACGGCTTCAGCCACCACCGCCAGATCCTCATCTGGGAGCCGCCTTCGTAGCCCGGACGAGAGGTGACCGGAGAAGGTCGCCGGGACAGTGGAGTCGTGGGATGACCAGATCGAGGGCCCCGCGCGAGCAGTCGGGATGCCATGATCGCCTCGTGTCGCTATGGGACCTCGTCTGGCGCTTCGGAATTCCGCTCGTCGTGGTCGGCGGCGCCGCGTTCGCTGTCTATGTCGGCCTCTCCGACCCGCCCGACACCTTCTCCCGGCCACGCGGCTGGCAGTGGGCCTGGCCGGGGATCTGGCTCATGATGGCCGGCGACGCGGCATTCGGCGAAAACCGGTGGTGGTTCGAGCGCGCCTGGAAGGGCACGACCGCGCTGCTCTTCGCCGTGGCCGTGACAGCCGCCGTCTGGCGCCACCACCGATGGCGAAAGCGCGTGCGGAGTGCAGAAGGGTCGCCCCCACTCCAGTGATCTGCGGGAAGCCCGATGGACGCTCCCACGTCTGTGTGCTCGGATCACAGAATGCGATTCGACCTGGAGACGAAGGCCTCGCCCGGGCAGGTGCGCCGCGCTACACGTCGAGTGGGACAGCACGGGAGCCCGCATCTCGCAGCGGCCGCTGCTGTTCCTGCTGCATCACAGCCCGATGGGTCGGATGATCTCGCGGATGTGGGCCTCGGCCCTGGACGGCTACGCCCGGGCCGATCTGGCGGGCTGAGGCTTCCCGAGCTGGCCGCAGGTCGCCCCCGGCACGGCCCCGGAGGCTCTGCCCGCCGGAGGCGACGCCCCTAGGCTGCCCGTGAGCGCTCCTGAGGGTTGGAGCTGACGACAAGAAGGGGCAGGCATCGAGATGTCCGACCGTCTCAGTGGCGCTACGCGGCTGTTTCCGATCATCGGTGATCCGATCAGGTACGTCGAGTCCCCGACACGCCTCACCCGCACGTTCGCACAGCGGGACCACAATGGCCTCTGTGTCCCGATGCAGGTGCCGGCCGGGGATCTCGACGTCGTCATGGCGGGTCTCACGGCGGCGCTGAACGTGGACGGCATCCTCGTCACCATGCCGCACAAGTTCACCGCCTTCGCGCACTGCGCCACGAGTTCTGAACGCGCCAGGATGCTCGGCGTGGTGAGCGTCATTCGCCGCAATCCGGATGGGACCTGGCACGGCGACATGCTCGACGGACTCGCGTTCGTGAAGGCCCAGCGCGACCATGGGGCTCAGCTGGAGGGGGCGAGGGTGCTCCTCGTCGGAGCGGGAGGCGCCGGCAGCGCGATCGCCATCGCTCTGCTGGAGGCGGGGGTCGGTGAGCTCGTCATCCATGACGCCGACGAGTCGCGGGTCGCCACACTGCTGAAGCTCGTCGACGATCTCGGCCGGGGCCGGGTGAGCGCCGGGCCGCCGGATCCCACCGGCTGCGATGTCGTGTGCAACGCGACCCCGTTGGGCATGGACGACGGCGACCCCCTTCCCGTCGATCCGGCGTTGTTGACCTCAGCCATGTTCGTGGGTGATGTGATCGCCGGGCACGGCGTGACGCCGTTCCTCGCGGCCGCGCAGGCCGCAGGGTGCAGGACGGCCAACGGCGGACACATGGTCGAAGCGGCACAAGACGTCATGGCCGACTTCCTGCTGCTGACAGCAGACGCCGCTGAGGGTTGATGCGGCCAGCTGGCCGAAGGAACAGAGCGGCTATCACGCACTGCGTCAGGCGATTGTGGTGGAGCCCAGGGGACTTGAACCCCTAACCCCCGCCTTGCAAAGGCGGTGCTCTGCCAGTTGAGCTAGGGCCCCCGGTAGGTGGGGCTTCAGCGCAGGTCGGGCGCCGTCGTCGCCTCGTGCCAGAGGGCGCGCTCGTCGCTGGAGGCCTTGACCCTCTTGACGACCAGGGCCGCCGCGCCGACGACGCCGGCAACGATCAGGAGCTTCTTCAGCATGGCTGGATCCCCTTACATCTGCGGCGGGAGGTGGTGCTTGGTGGGGCTAGCTGGAATCGAACCAGCGACCTCAGAGTTATCAGCTCTGCGCTCTAACCGACTGAGCTATAGCCCCGTGACAGCGACACGAAGATTACCGTACCCCGTGGCGCTACCCAAAATTGGGGGCGGCCGCCGTGCCGGACACGGCGGCCGCTACCACGATCGGGGTGGATCAGTCGCGCTCGGCGAGCGTCAGCTCGACGCCGCCGACCAGGTCGGCGCACACGTTGTAGATGAACGCGCCCAGCGTGGCCAGTGCGGTGAAGAGCACCACGTTGACCGCGCCGATCAGCATCGACGTGCCGATGACGCCCCAGGCGGTGATGCGGAAGCCGCCGCCGGCCGTCGCGGCCTCGGTGCCGCCGCCGGTGGTGTTCACCAGGCTCTGCAGGCTGTTGTTGACCGTCTGCCAGACGCCCATGGCGTCGAGCGAGAGGTACAGCACCGAGGTGGCCACGACCACGACGATGAACAGGACCACGGACACGGCGAAGGCGAACTTCATCACGGACCAGGGGTCGATCCGCTTGAGGTTCAGCCGGGCCCGGCGCGGGCCACGCGCCGCGGCCGACGTCACCGTCGAGCGCGCGGAACGGACCGCCTCGGAGACCCGGGCGGCACCGACAGCGGCGGAACCGCTGGCGGCCGCGTTGCC
>NZ_JBEZGQ010000015.1:0-27189 GCF_040650095.1 Actinoplanes sp. NPDC048791
TTCGAGAAGCTCCGCGATGGGCAGCAGCGCGATCGACGCCGGATCCCCGGCGCCGGCCATGCTGCGGATCACCCCGGCCTGCCGCCGGGCCCGCTCCGGTACCACAGCACCGAACGCGAGCCGATCGCCGTCATACCCGTACGCGTCAAGCAGAAGATGGAGCCGCCGCGACCGCTCCCGAAGCTCCGGGCCGCTCAAGCCGGCACCGTCGCGCGGCGACGCGAGCGGCACCCAGGACAGCGCGGAGAACGCCAGGTCCCACTCCCGCGACGACGGGCCGGCGATGTCCCAGTCACAGAAGCCGACCAGCCGGTCACCGTCGACCACCGCGTTGTAGGGAGCCGCGTCCTGGTGCCCGACCACGAGACCGGGACCCATCGCGCCACCGATGAACCAGCACTCGTCCGCCGGCGCCGTGAAGCCGGCGGTCAGGTCGTGCAGACCGCGCAGCCACCGGCCGACCTGGGCCAGCATCGAATCGGCCGACGTCCAGGCGGGCGAGGGCTCCCGGTCACCGACCGTCTCTCCCGGCAGATAGGTGAGCACCTCCCGGCCCTGGTCGTCGAAGCCGAGCGCGCGCGGAGCGCCGGCAAAACCGGCATCCTCCAGATGCCGCAACACAGCATGCACGGTCGCGGTCCACGGCGAGGCCCGCTTGTGGACAAGCCCGTCGATGAGTACGGCACCAGTGGTGTTACCGCCGGGCAGGGTCTCTTCACGCATCTACCGTGTGTATCGGGCTTGCCAAGATTTAGACACCGAGTTTCAGTCGCCCAGCGGGTAGGTGGAGTAGTAGCCGAGCATGTTCGTGGCCACCATGAACATGGCGAACAGCAGCGCGGAAACCGTGACGGCGACCGCGGAACGGCCACGGACCCAGCCGGCGACGACGAGGCCGACCCCCCAGGGCAGCGAGTACGTCAGAGTGGCGATCTGGTGGAGCCCGGTGATGTCGCCGGTTTCGTCTGCCGCGTCCCACAGCTGCGGCAGCAGGCCGAGCACCGCCACGCCGGCGGCGACAAGCATGGGCCGGGCCGGGACGAGGCTGCGCCAGCCGTCGACGGGCTCGCGCCACACCAGTGCGGCGGCCGATGTAGTGGCGGCGGCCGCGGCCAGCGCTCCGGCGGCCGCCCAGGTGATGTGGGTCGCGGTGAGACTGCCCGATCCGCCGAAGCCCTTGATGTCGAACCAGGCCCGGATGGCGATCAGCCCGATGCCGACCAGCTGGGCGGCCACGATGGCAGCGAGCAGAGCCGCGGCGCGAGCCCAACGGTGATGCGCCATGACCGTCACGCCGGCGACGGCGAGCGCGAGCAGCAACGGCCAGGTCGCCGCCGGGTAGTCCAACCGGCGGGCCGGACCGTCGGGTGTCAGCACGTGGTCTGTCGCTGCCACCGCACCGGCGATGGCCACGGCGCAGACCAGGATGAACGCGCCACCGACCGCGGCGGTCACCGGCTGCCGCGCCTGCGTGCCGGTCGTCAGGGACTCGTCGGTTCTCAGGTCGCTCACCGGTGATCAACGCTGCCACGAGCAACCGGACGCGGCCGTCGCCTATCGCGTGGCGGGGCTCGTACGGTGGGCGACCAGGCCGTCCAGCAGCAGCGAGATCAGCCGCGAGGCCAGCTCGCGCTGACGCTCGTGGCCCCCGATGAGCGTGATCCCGCCCAGGGCCATCAGGACATCGGCGGCCGCGATGTCGGCCCGGAACTCGCCGGCGGTGACACCGGCGTTCAGCAGCGTTTCCATGGCGTCGCCGAGTGCTTCGCGGCTGTGCAGCCGCAGACCCTCGCGGGTGGCCAGGATCGCCGGTAGCGCGTCGGCCATGCCCTGCTTGGTGAGCATGTAGTCGACGAACTGCTCCATCCATTCGCGCATCGCGGCCAGCGGAATGCGGTCGTCGAGCAGGCGCGGCGCCGACTCGCACAGACGCGTCGTCTCGCTGCGGTAGGTCGCCTCGATCAGGTCTTCCCGGGTGGGGAAACGGCGGTACAACGTCCCGATGCCCACCCCGGCCTCGGCGGCGATGGCCTTCAGCGACGCGTCGGCGCCGTCGCGGGCGAAGCTGCGCGCCGCCACCTCCAGCAGCCGGTCGTGGTTGGCCCGGGCGTCCGCGCGCATACATTCCTCCTTGGCAAACGGACCCGACTCCGCTTACGCTCGACCGATAAGCGGACCCGACTCCGCTTGCATTCTAGTCACGCCCGGCGCTCTGAGCCGGGTCGCGGAGAGGGAGCGTCATGACAGCTCGCATCACCACACCGTTCGGCGCCAGTTCGACGGCGGACGACGTCCTGGCCGGCGTCGACCTGACCGGCCGGCGCGCGATCGTCACCGGCGGCGCCGGCGGTCTGGGCCGGGAGACGGCCCGTGCCCTCGCGGCAGCCGGTGCCGACGTCACCATCGCGGTCCGCACTCGGCTCGACCTCGCCGATCCGGCCTCCGTCACCGACTTCGTGCGCAACTGGTCGGGGCCGCTGCACATCCTCGTGAACAACGCCGGCATCATGGCCACCCCCGAGCAGCGCACCGCCGAGGGCCGCGAACTGCAGTTCGCCACCAACCACCTCGGCCACTTCGCCCTCACGCTCGGCCTGCACGACGCCCTCAAGGCGGCCGGTAATGCCCGCGTCGTCGTGGTCAGTTCCGTCGGACACGTCAACGGGCCGGTCCGCTTCGACGACCTCGACTTCACCAAGGAGCCGTACGACCCGTGGCTCGCGTACGCCCAGTCCAAGACCGCGAACATCCTGTTCGCCGTGGAGGCCGCCCGGCGCTGGGCCGGCGACGGCATCGCCGTGAACGCCCTCAACCCGGGCCGGATCTGGCAGACGAACCTCGGGCGTCACCTCGAGACGCCGCCGCAAGCATTCGATCCGTCCGGCCGGACGGGAGTGTCCGAGAAGAGCATCGCCCAGGGCGCCGCAACCTCAGTGCTTCTTGCCGCATCGCCACTCGTCGAGGGCGTGACGGGCAGGTACTTCGAGGACTGCCAGGAGGCGGAGCCCTTCGTACCGGGCATCCGTCGGGGGATCGCCCCGTACGCGATCGACGCCGACAATGCGCGCCACCTCTGGAACGTCTCCCTCGAACTGACACGCCGCCGTCTATGATCACGGCCCGCGCGGTATCGACGCCGCCGGCTGCCGGGGAGAAGCCACGTGATCAACGCCAACTGCGTCGCCCGTGCCGGCGCGGCCCTGCTCGCCACCGTCTCGTTCGGTGCGTTCGCCCTGCCGGCGGTCGCGGCCGGCACCGACGGCGCCGCCTCGGTCTCCGGTACGACGGTGCATTTCCGCGCCGGCACCAAGGTCGTCAACCGGGTGGTGATCACCCGCAAGGGCAAGGTCGTGACCGTCGACGACCGGGTCAAGGTCAAAGCGGGCAAGGGCTGCAAGGCGGTCAAGGGCGACAAGACCAAGGTCCGCTGCACCGTCAAGAACGGCCCCAAACGGGTTACCGTCCGGCTCTACGACAGCAACGACTCGGTCGTCAACAACGCCGCCCTGCCGATGAGCGCCGAGGGCGGCTCCGGCAACGACCGGCTGGTCGGCGGCTCGCGCAACGACACACTGTTCGGCATGTCCGGTGCCGACAAGCTCTACGGCCTGGGCGGCAACGACAAGCTCGACGCCGATACCGGCAACGACATGCTGTCGGGCGGTGACGGCAACGACATGCTGGCCGGCTGGGCCGGCCGCGACATCCTGTACGGCGGCAAGGGCGATGACTCCCTCGAGGGCCTCGACGGCGACGACAAGCTGTACGGCGGCAATGGCACGGACGGCCTCTCCGGCGGTAAGGGCCGGGACCACCTCGACGGCGGCGCCGGCAACGACACGATGGGCGGCGACGAATCCGGGCCCTTCGTCGCCGACGTTCTCCTCGGCGGTTCCGGCATCGACGCGGTCTCCTACTTCGACCGGACCGCGGGCGTCACGGTGGACGCGGACGGGGCCACCGGTGATGACGGCCAGGCCGGCGAGCACGACACCGTCGGCGCCGACATCGAGACCATCATCGGCGGCCGCGGCAAGGACCGGCTGACCGGAAACAACGGGCCGGGCCAGCTGCAGGGCTACGCCGGCGACGACGTGCTGCACGGCGGGGGCGGCGACGACCTGGTGGAGGGCGGGGAAGGCCGGGACCAGCTGTACGGCGACGCGGGCGACGACCTGCTCTTCGGCTGGGAGGAGAAGACGGCGGCGGACACCCTGGACGGCGGCGCCAACGCCGCGACAGGCGACGAGTGCCACGCCTACAGCCCGGACACCAGCACCAACTGCGAGCGCTAGTCTGCCCCGGTGGCTCACACCCGGCTCACCGCCGACATGGTGGTCGACGGCCGCGTTCCGCGCGCGTTGGCGCTGTCGCCGGACGGCCGGTGGATCGCCTACGTGGTCGCGCCGGCCGGGCGGTCCGGTGACCATCCGATCAGCGAGCTCTGGGTGGCGGCGGCCGACGGCAGCGAGCCGCCACGACGGTTGACGTCGGGGGAGAGCAACGAGGCGGGGCCGCGGTGGGCCGCGGACTCGCTGACGGTCTACTTTCTCGCTGACCGAGCTGAGCGCGGCACGGCGCAGGTGTGCCGGGCCGGGCTGTTCGACGGAGTCGTGGAGACGATCACGTCGTGGCCGGGCGGGGTGTCGGCTCACCTCCCGCTGACCGATCCGGACCTGGTCGTCGTGATCGCGGCCTCAGCGGAGAACGACGCCCAGGTCAGCCCGCACCGGTTACGGCTGCTCGACGTACGCAGCGGGCAGCTACGGACACCTGATGCGTTCGGCGATCGCCATGTCGTCGAAGTGGTCGAGCGGCCCGGCGACGGCATGCTGGCCGTGCTCACCTGGTCGACGCCTGAGGTGGACCCGGGTCTGCTCGAACCCGGTCTGCACCTGCTCGATCCGGTCAGCGGCACGGCGCAGGATCTGGGTCCGGCCGCCGCGGACGCGTCGTCACCGGTCTGGTGGCCCACCGAGGACGGCTGGCACCTGGCGTACCTCGCGAAGACCCCGCCGTTCCTGGTGGGCGGGCGAGCGGTTCTCGAGGTCGCCGTACCGGTGGGCGAGCACCGCAGCGTGACCGCCGGCACCACCGTCTGCCCGATCGGCCTGGTCCAGGTGGACACCGGTCCGCCGCTGGTGCTGGTCGCCGACGGGCTCGACACGGCGATCCACCGGCTGGATCCGGCCGGGCACCACCTCGTCGAGATCTCCCGGATCAAGGGCCACGCAACGTCGCTGACCACGAACCGGACCGGCGAAACCGTTGCGGCGGTGGTCAGCACGTCCTACGAGCCGGCCAACGTCCACGCCGGCCCGGTCAGTGGGCCGCTGACCCGGCTGACCAACCTCCGGCCTGAGCTGGGTGACGTCCGGTGGGGCGTTCAGCGACGCTTGTCGTACAAGGCATCCGACGGGCTGGACGTCGACGGTCTGCTGATCCTGCCGCCCGGCCGATCCGGCCCCTTCCCCCTCGTGACGCTGGTCCACGGCGGCCCGTACGACCGGCACGCCGACCGGCTCCAACTCGGCTGGGATCCGTCCGGCCAATGGCTGGCGGCCGCGGGATACGCGGTGTTCCTGCCGAACCCGCGCGGCAGCATGGGCCACGGCCACGACTTCGCGGTCCGGGTCGCCGGGGCGGTCGGGCTGGAGGAGTGGACCGACATCTGCGCCGGCATCGACCGGCTCATCGCCGACGGGGTGGCCGACCCGGACCGGCTGGGCATCGGCGGCTGGAGTCACGGCGGATTCATGGCGGCCTGGGCGGTCGGACAGACGGACCGGTTCAAGGCGGCGGTGATGGGCGCCGGCATCAGCGATTGGGAAATGCTGGCCGAGACCGGGGAGGAAGGGCGGTTCGAGGCCGCCCTCAGCGGAAGTAATGGCCGCCAGAGCCCGATCTCGTACGCCGGTGAGGTGCGCACGCCTGTGTTGATTCTGCACGGCGAGAACGACACCAACGTTCCGGTATCACAGGCGGAGCTTTTTCACCGGGCGCTGCGGGGGTATGGGGTGGAGCAGGAGTATGTGGTCTATCCGGGGGAGAAGCACGCGATCCGGGGACGTGGTCACCAGCTTGACGTGCTGCGGCGTACCCGGGACTGGTTCGACCGGTGGCTTGAATGACCCTGACACCCCGCATCCGCTCAGGAGTCGCGATCGGTGTACTGACGTTGGCAGCGGTCGCGGTGGGCGTTGTCATGCGCGCAGCAGCGGTGCATGACGGCAACTCCAGCCCGGCTCCTGTCGTCTCGGCTGAGCCCGACGCCGAGCAGCTGCGACAGATCTGTGGATCACCCCCAGCGGCCGAGGGTTCTTTCTTCTGCATCGGCCGTGATCGGTCGATTTCTCCGTCGCAGCTCGTGATTCCGGGCCACCCGGACCGGGAAACGGCCGGCGTGCTGCAATCATCAGGACGTGACCGATGAGCAGGCGCGGGTTCTGGCGCGTGACGGGAACGTCGCGGTAACGCAGCTGAACGGCCGCGCCTTTCCGGGACTCCACATCCAAGGCGACACGTTCGCGGAGCTTCAGCGGCAGCTCGCTGGTGCGGTCAGTCGATTGAGCCACGCGCGGGATGACGCGGAGGCGTGGGACGACCTGGATTCCGCCGTTGAGGAGCTGGCTCAGATGCTGCACTTCTACGAGTCAGTGCTCGAGGAGCGCGACGTTGAGCGACCTTATCGCCGCAAGAGCCTCGGCTGAGATACAGCGTGCCGGCGCCTTTGTCGACGAGCAGCAGCCCGACCACCGAGGCTGGGATCGACAGTCGGTGATCGAACCACTTATTACGGCATGGCTGCTGGGCTTCCATGCCCGTGTCCTCGCCAAGGCGGCCCGCACACCCGAGGCGTTCGCCGCCGCGAACAAGTCGATCGCGCTCTACCGGAAACTGGCGACGACGAATTGAGAGAAGTCTTTACCACTCTTGATCGGGACGCTCGAGCTTTGAAGGTCGCTACCTGCGGGCGACCGCGACGATGACGCACTGGCTGCCGGGACCGAACTCCTTGCTATGACGCGCGAACTGGTCATCGTCGACCAGGGCACTGACATGCCGCGTCTGGCCGGATAGGGAGCGTCCACGCGTGGGCGTTGAGGGGAACTGGGCAGTACGAGCTGATTGCATAATCAGCCGCGGATCCGTCGAGCAATGGCGTGCATTGACCGTCGTTGATCGAGAGACCTACTTGGCCGAGCTGGCCGCTGCCTTGGCCCACTACGCTGATCGTCTGGCTGCCGCGGGCGCAACTGGCGAAGCGCTGACCGGGCGCAGGCTGTACCGATGCCCACCTGCTGCGTACGGGTACCGGCGCAGGCGTCAGCGTTTACAGGATTGCCGCACCACTTCCGGGGTCCGCCGAATGGCTGGAAGGGTAAACCGAACGACTGCCTAGTCGCCCCTTACAAGCGCAACTCTGGCAAGCGGAAGAAAAACGGAAGACTGACTGGCTACGGTATCGCTCGTCTTCGAATATCGAAGGCGCGCACCCTTGTCGGCGACGCTTACCACGCCGTTCGCCACCGTCCATGGCCGATCATCGGTGATTGACATCAGCCCAACGGTGCATAGCGGCCATCCGTAATGACTGATACGGTTCGTTTTTGCCGTATTGCCTGCATTGCTCAGAATGGTTATATCCATGAGCGACGAACATCAATCGCTTCCTGCCGACCCGCCACCTTGGATCGTCTCTCGGCCACCGCCCGTCGGACGCCGGCCGCCAAATCGAGGAGGTCGAGCCTTACTTGTCGTGACCGGTGCCGCGATCGTGGTCCTACTAGTCCTGGGCATCGGGGGAGCCGGAGGGCTGTTGCGTCTCAACGACGAAGGACCACAACAACCTCTGGTCGAGCCGCCGCCATCTGCGGTCGAGCCGACGTCCCTCAAAGGCGACGCCGGGTTGTACACGCCACTTGTCGAGGAAACGACAACGATTCCAGACCCGCAGATACGCAACCCGGAAAACGGGCCTACCGACACGGAAAGCGTGGCTCTGGCGCGCCTGGAGAAGATCGCTCGGGATGATTTCGCTCGAATCGTCTTGGATGGTCGGTACGTAGCTCAGCTTGCCTCGAAGAACCCAGGCATCCACGATCCGTTGCAGACCACGGCCGCTGGCTCGCACACCTTCCAGGCCAGCGACATACTCGCAGAGCATGAGCGGCTGCGCGGCGAAGCGGCGAACAGCGGCGTCCGCGTGGTGCTGCTACGCAGCGACCAGTACGGCAAGCGTCAGCTGCTCAACGGTGAACCCCTCTACGTCACCCTCGCGCTCGGTGACTTCTCCGGCCCGGCCAGCGTCCGAGCCTGGTGCGCTTCGCGCTTCCCGGAGCTGTCCAACGACTCCCGTGACAACCAATGCGCGGTACGCCGCCTGCGGTCTCCGACCTAACCCCGACTCGTACCGTCAGGAGAATCAATGACATCTCCTCACCAGCGCACAAGCTCACACCAGCACGTGCGCCCGCCAACGCCGTCGCCATTCCCGGAAGACCCGACCACGGCGACGCGTCACCTTTGCGCCGGCGCGTACCTCGATGATGATTTTCGCAACGCCGCACTCCGTTGGGTTTACTACCAGTCGCGGCGCATCGTGGCGCCGTCGTATGGTTTCGATGTGGTGCCGGTGCTCGCCCACTGCCTGCGGGCCCGCAATGGCGCGATACTCCGCGACATCGCGATTGTGGTCACAGTATTGATAGCCGCAAGTGCTTCCATGCTGACGCTGTTTCTGGCACTGTCCATGCTCGTTCAGCTGCAGATTGCGGTGGCGACCTATCGGCTGGCCCGGGACACGTTCCGCGCTCTGCGCAACGGCGATTCAGTATCATTGGGCACGCTGGGACCACGGACGCTGTTGTTGTTCGTCGGTTGGTCCGTGTTCAGTGTCGTGAGCTTCATGTTCGCGTTTGCACTGATCAAGAATTCTGTCGAAGACTCTCCAGGGGTCGAAGGCCTCGGGCAAGCCGACTTGACGGAAACGACAGTGGTGGCCGGTGGCATGTGGCTGACATCGCTGATCATCCTTTTCTCGGTCGGCTTTTCGCTATGGCGGCAGGCTGAGCTGGCCCGCCTTACCCCTAATAGCGAACTGACCGTGCCGGCAGACACTGCACGACTGGACGAGATTGCCCGCCAGCAGCGCGGCAACACCACGGTCTACGGCGACTACGAGCCATTCATCGGATCCGGGGTGATCGTCGACTCGTGGAGTTTCGCGCAACGCCTCGTCCGGGCTCAAAAATCAGCCGAGCATGGTTTGGGCGGCATCGATCCAATCGTGGACGAGGCGACCGAAAACGCTCGCGAGTTCCAGCCGATGCCGTTTCAAGCGCACCAACTCATCGAATACGTGAAACGCTGTATGCACATGCTGGTGCGGACTGGTGAGGCCGAAGAGCAAATCCCCGGACTCACGGTAGAGGACCGGATCTACCTCGCTGGCACCGAGGTCAGCCAACTCGCGCCGTTCACCCCTGGGGACGTGGTTGCTGCCATCATTCGCCATCCCACCACGCCGGCACGCCACTACCTCACTTGCCAAGTGTTTTCCTGGGGCGGCGAGATCATCACGACGGTTCACGTTCACATCGCTGTACAGGGCCGCTCGCTTTATCTGGAATCCACGACCACTGCGCTGCCGCCGTGTCGCAGGGAGTACCGGGTCGTCGACACGGCTGAGAACAATGGCCCGATGGCCTGGTTGCGCACCATCAAGGACGGGTTCATCGATGCTCCCCGGTCGATCTGGCGAGCGCCGATCAATCTGGCCGCAGCGGTGATCAACCTGGTGGCCGGCTCGGCTGGTGGCTCCGGGGAGCAGCTACGGCTGGAACGCGGGTACGACTACGGCGCCCGAATCGCTATTCGCGAGATCGGCATGGAGCAAGGAGCCCGCGTGCGAGCCCAGATCCAGGACGTTGTCAAATATCAAAAGCTGATCGAGCGCCGGATGCTCGCATCAGTGCTCGACTTCCTCGACGCCCAAGGCGTCGACACGACTGAGTACCGCGACCGGGCCTCATCGATCCTGAACGTCAACGGTGGGATGGTGACATTCGGCGGCGAGGCGAAAAACTATGGCACGGTCCATGGCGCGAACGTTCAAGCGGGACCGAAGTCATGATCAACTTCAACGGGGGTATGAACACTTTTGGCGGCAGTGCGGTCAACTACGGCACCGTCGGAAACGCGAACGCTGCTGGCCACCTCCCGGGATCGGGGTCCGCAGGGCAAGCGCGCTCCGCCGACGTCGGCGTGCTGACCGTTCTCGTCCAGGAGATCAGGGCGGTGCGGGAGGTGCTGCAGGGAATGCACGACTTCACAGAGCGCCGCCTTCCAGAGGGCCCGCTCGCCCGGGAGGCATGGATTCCTGCACCCGGCGGACAGCGGGTGCGTATAGCAGCCATGCAGACGCTGAGACCGGGCACCGACTCGGCCGCCTTGGCTTATCGTGTGCTTGTCGATGAGTACAACCCGTCAACGGTTCTGCTGGTCGGCATCGCCGGGGGTGTGGGCCAGAACGTCCACGTCGGCGATGTTGTGATCTCTGACGAGGTGATCGCGTACGACGCGCGGCGCGAGACACCTCAGGGTGTACACCACCGCGGCCAAGCCCAAAGCCTGGCGGGACCCCTCGCGCACCGACTCAACGACTTCTTCACAACAACACCTGCGCGGCTGCAGGGCTACAGCGGGGAAGACTTTCAGATCCACCGTGGCCCGATCGGCTCTGGCAACGCCGTGGTGACCGACGCCGGGTCGGAGATCCGGTGGTGGCTGAAGACCTTCAACGAAAAGGTGCTGGCGGTCGAGACCGAAGCAGCTGGGGTGGCACAGTCCTTCCTTGAGAGGATGGGGCGGGACAGCCCGCGCGGTTGGCTCACTATCCGCGGTATCTCTGATACGGCTGACAGACACAAGGGCCACCAGTATCACGACCTGGCTGCGTACAACGCGGCTGCAGTGATGGCGATGCTCGCCCCCCATTTAACCTTTGACCCATCCTGATGCGTAGCTCCGTGGATGCCTTCTGATTCCCGAAGGTTGCACGGCCGGCTCCGGCTGCCGGGTTCGCGCATGGCAACCGAACTCCCGATTTGCTGCTACCCGCAGGCGGCACGTCTTCACGCGTCCGCCGAGTGAACCAGAGCAGACCCTCCACTCGACGGAGTTATCGCTCATCACGCTCGCGAGCCTCGTCGAGTACACGACCGATCCACATGTCAAGGGCCCGGAATCGCGTCACACGCGTTGAAACCGGTTCGGTGTCTGCGGCGCGATGGTCGGACTCTGCGACGACTGCGATCGCCGGCTTGGCGGCTGAGGTAGCGCGATCCGCCGCCGTCGGGCACGTTGCCGAGTTTCTTGACCTCGACGTGCGGCGAGTCGCCCGGTGCCGGGTGTTCGTAGCGCCGGATCGCCTCGCCGATGATCCGGTTTATCCGGCCGCGGACGAGCACGGCGTGCACAGTGGCCGGTGTTCGGTTGTGCCGTGACGAGCTGGCTGACATACCGTTCTGGCTGTGCTCGCGGTAGCGGACGGGCCAGTTCGCGGCGGTGCGCGGACACGTCGGAGCGTTCGGCTGCTCGTGCGGGTGACCAACCGCTCGACGGTGAGACGGGCCAGCCGCAATCGTGCCCTCGGGCCGGACTTGATCGTCAGATCGAGCGGTCACACCACCTCGACCAACCCGGCCACCGTACCTGGAAGGCGACTGCCCTCAGCCGTTCTCGCTTGGAGGCGATCAACGAGCGTCGCCTGATCACGTCGTCCGGTAGCGGAAGAGGGGTGGTTGCGGCGTCACTGCTTGAGGTGAATGACGGCAACTTCAGCCGGGCTCCTTCCGTCTCGGCTGACCCCGACGCCGAGCAGCTGCGACAGATCTGTGGATCACCCCGGCGACCGAGGGTTCCTTTTTCTGCATCGGCCGTGATGGGTCGATTTCTCCGTCGCGGCCTCATGATTCAGGGCTACCCGGACTGACAGGTCTGGGCGGTGTCCAACCGGCTTTCGGGGGGTGGACGTCCCCTGTCTGACACAAGCGAAGCCGCGGCGTCGGTGCCGCGGCTTCGCGTGAACTCAGGCGCCTACGGCGTCGCGGTCAGTGTTGTTTCGCAGCGGGCTGCGGTGCCGGCCGCGCGCACGTAGCAGCTGTCGCCGGGGGCAGTAGTCACGTTGCGGCCGCCGTCGACGGTGTCTGTCTCGCTGTCGCTTCCCGGCGTCTCGCCCGCGACAGGCGGCCCGGCGCCCGGCTCACCGAGCAGGTAGTCGTCGCCGTCCTCGCCGAAAAGCTGATCGCTGCCGTTCTGGCCCAGAAGGGTGTCGTTGCCGGTGCCGCCGTGGAGCTCGTCGTTGCCGATTCCGCCGTGGATGGTGTCCGGGCCGAAGCTGCCGTAGATCCGGTTGTCGGCGTCGTTACCGGTGAGGGTGTCCGCGCCGTTTCCGCCCAGGAGGCGCTCGACGTCGGCACCGACGGTGTCACCCTCGCCGACCGTACCGTCGTCGCCCGCGCTGCCGTCCAGATCGACCGTCACCGGCGTCCGTTTTTCGGCGTAGGAGACGCGGTCGCTGCCGGCGCCGCCGTAGATGATGTCGGCCCCCGAGTCGCCGCTGAGGGCATCGTCGCCGTCGCCCCCGTTGATCAGGTCGTCGCCGGACTGCCCGTTGATGTTGTCGTTGCCCGCGTCACCGTCGACCACGTCGTTACCGCCGGAGGCGTCGACGTAGTCAATGCCGGGGCCACCGTGAACGATGTCGTCCCCGAGTCCGGAATGAACTGAGTCGTCACCCCCGCCGCCGCGGATCACGTCGTCGCCGGCGCCGGTGTCGAAGGAGTCGGGACCCTCGCCACCGGTGAGAGTGTCGGCACCCGCGCCGGTGCGCAGACGTTCGACATCGGGACCGATCGCGTCCCCTTCACCAGCTGCACCGTCGGGTGCGGCGTCGCCCGCGAGGTCCGCCACGATCGGCTCGGTGCGTGCGGCGTAGGTGACCCAGTCGATGCCGGCGCCGCCGGCCATGACGTCTGCGCCGGAACCGCCGTCGAGGGTGTCGTGATCGTCACCGCCGTCCAGGGTGTCGTTGCCGGCGTCGCCGGCGATCACGTCGGCACCGCCGTTACCTGTGATGATGTTGGCTTCGGCATTGCCGGTCAGTTCGTCGGCCCCGGCGCCACCGATGAGGTTCTCCACGTCGGCACGGACCGTGTCACCCTCGGCGTCGTCGGCGACGGCACCGTCGAGGTCCACGACCACCTTTGCCATGCGCGTGGCGTACGAGACTGTGTCGGTGCCGGCGCCGCCGGCCATGACGTCCGCGCCGGCCTCGCCGTCGAGGGTGTCGTCACCGTCACCGCCGTCCACGGTGTCATTGCCGGCGTCGCCGGCGATCATGTCCGCACCGCCGTTGCCTGTGATGATGTTGGCCGCGGTGTTGCCGGTCAGTTCGTCGGCCCCGGCACCGCCGATGAGGTTTTCCACGTCGGCACGGACGGTGTCACCCTCGGCGTCGTCGGCGACGGCACCGTCTAGGTCAACGACCACCTTTTCCGTGCGCGTCGCGTACGACACTGTGTCGGTACCGGCGCCGCCGCTCATGACATCCGAACCGGTGTCGCCGTCCAAGGCGTCGGTGCCCGCACTGCCGCTCATGACGTCCGAGCCAGGACCGCCGCTGAGAATGTCGTTACCGGCGCTACCGTCGAGCACGTCGTTACCGGCTCCACCGACGATGACGTCGTCTCCCGGGCCGGCGGAGATCCTGTTGCCACCGGCGTTGCCGGTAAGCCTGTCGCCCGTGTTGCCGCCCGTGAGGTTCTCCACGTCGGCAGCGATGGTGTCTCTCTCCCCGGCCGCTCCATCGTTACGACTGCCGTCGAGACTCGCCACGATCCTCTGCCCACGTCCGGCGTACGACACCGTGTCGGACCCGGAGCCGCCGTTCATGACATCCGCGCCGGCTCCACCGTCGAGCGTGTCGTTCCCGGCGTCACCGCCGAGGAGGTCGTTGGACGTACCCCCGGACAGGACGTCGTTGCCGGCGCCGCCGGCGACCGTCACGGCAATGCCGCTCTTGTTGACGACGGTGTCGTTCTTGTCTCCGAGGCTCACCGTGACACGAGTCGGCGTCCGTTTGGTGGTGCACTTGACCTTGGTGCTGTCGCCCTTGACCGCCTTGCAACCCTTACCGGCCTTCACGGCGACACGGTCATCGATCACGACTGTGCGCCCGGAACGGGTGACAATCACGCCGTTGGCCTTACCGCCGCCGGCGACGAACGCAACAGTTCTGGCATTGGTGACTGTGGCGATGCCCGTGGAAGCGGCCCGCGCGGGCAGGCTGACGGTCGACGTGGCGGCGATGGCAGCGGCGGTCACACCGACGCCGGCCGCCAGCCTGTGAAGCGATTGGCCCATGCAGATTTCCCCCGAAGTGAAGACAGCCGATGGCTGTTGCGCCGGCGCATCATAGCGGTCGCAACGCCGCCGCGTGGGGCGCCGGATCAAGCGCTGCTGTGGTGTTTGTCGGCCGCCGCGGACAAGGCGTCGCAGCTTGAGGTAAATGGACACACTGCGGGCCGTGGTCATCACCAGGCCTATCAGGGTCGCCGGGATCTGCCGCGCGGATCCGGCGGGATCAGTCAATATCGCCGGAACCAAAAGCAACGTGACGGTCGCGAGAAGAAGTGTGATGGGAGTCAATACAACTATGTAGACGATGGTGCCCGTGCACTTGGCCGAGGAAAGCCGCGGGCTATCGGTGGAGTGGGCGCATGTGTTCAGCGTGCTGGGTGTCGGCCGGCCACCGCGCCGGTGAGGCGCTGTCTTGTCTCGGCCGGCACCAGGTCGCGGTGGCATCGGTACTCGTAGGCCTCAGCACGGCCACGAGTTCCTGGCTTGCCGTCTTCGGGCGACAGCGTCCCAAGGCTGGATCGCCTCCGGCCGGCGGACGAGCCCCTGATATCGGCCCCGAGCTGGCTGCCACTCGGCCCCAAGAAGCTGTCTTGATCGGGCCGGGCTCCCGGGAGATCGGGTTGAGCCAGACGTCCACCAGACGTGACACGTCCATCGCGACCGGCTGCACCCCAGGCGGACGCGGTCTGGTTGCCTCCGGTGCGCGATGAGTCGCGGTAATCGGCCGGACATCCCAGAGGCGTCCGGGTCCAGGGGCGAAGCTCCGGCCGTCGGAGGCTTGGTCGTGCGAGCTCCGTTGCAGCAGTCGCTTCCCGCTGTATCGGCTCGATCGCCGCCAAGCCGGATGCATTGACACTCGGGTCTGGAAGCGTTGCATCCGGAGGGCGACGCGGAACAGGTCGGTCGCAACCACGCTGAGCAGCAGAGAGGTACCGATGAGCCGCGCCCGCTGCTCTCCTTTCGGACGCATCCGGTAAACGTTCCCTCCCGTGCCACCTTCCAGCCAAAGCGTTCCCCTACGCTGTGAGCCTCGCGGCCAAGGTGCAGCCCGTTATCCACAGGGCTGCAGCGGCCCGCCCTCGCCGCCCACCCTAACGGGTAGTCTCCGTGATCACATCCGCCGAAGGACATGGAGACGCGATGAGCAGGGCTGTGCTGGGCCCGTTCGCCCGCCGGCTGCACCTGCGCCTGGCCGAGCAGGGCTTCGAGGCTGACCGGTACGTCTTCCGCCGCTGGTCTCCGGCTGGCGACGCCGTGCTCGTGGAGCTCAAGCCACGTAAGGCCCTCGACGACGAGACCCGCTTCCACCTCAATCTCGCACTCGTCCTGGCGCCCGTGTTGCGCTGGGACCGTACTCGCCTGGGCCTGCGCGACGACGCCCTGCCCAAGACCGAGAACGGCATCTGGACACTGCGCGTCGAGCCGCCCGGCGACGACGCCTTCGACTGGGAGATCCCCACCCCGGACCACGCCGACGAGATCTTCGATGCCCTCGCCGCGCAGCTCGACCCGAAGTTGCCCGGTCTGCTGCGGCTCCTCGACCACGACCAGCTGCGGACGGTGACGAAGGACCGCGCGGTGCTCGGCTACGCGACGCGAAACGTGGCCGGCTGGCTGCTCGCCGAGGAGGCTGGCGGCGCCACGCCCGGCCTCCGTGCCGCCCTCTTCGGCGACGAAGACCCAGACGACCCGGAGGCCGAGGGCAGAATCCCGATGGCCCGCCCGATCTGGCAGTGGGCCGCCTCCGGCGAACCCTGGGGCGCCCGTCCCTGACCATCCGATCTCGCGGTCGGTTCTCACGGCGTGCGTGGTCGGGGCGGCCGTACCGGGCTTCGGTACGGAACACCGTAGAGCGCCCGTGACGGCCGGACACCGCCGCACAGAGACAAAGGCCGCTGACAGCGCTTACGCTGCTCGGCGGCCCGAGAGGCAGGCATAGCGCCATCCGAGCGAGGCGCACGCTGGACCTTCATCCGTCGGTGACGTTCGGTGTAGGAAGCCCTCACCGTCATCCCGAGCGCCCCGATCGTGGAGCAGATCGCAAATGCTCTCGACAGCGCGGTCGTCGCCCGGTTCTGGGAGCACCGCGACGATCAGATGGGCCACGAGGACGGCTCGGTGCAGGCCCGGTACGCACACATCACCTCGGGGATGATAGAGCGTCTTCTCGATGGCCTGACGGGGCTGTGGACGGCGGCGCTGGAAGGCCGGCGTGCGATCAATCCGCGATCGCCGGTCGCGGTTCTTGATCGGCTATTGGGGGAGTGCGGCGAGTGAGCCTCTCCCAGACGACAAGATCGTCTCCCCAGATTCTCCCCGGCGAGTGCGGGCATAGAAATCGGGTCCCGTCCCGGTGGGACGAAACCCGCTCTGACCTGCTGCTTTACCTGGTGGGCGATACTGGGATCGAACCAGTGACCTCTTCCGTGTCAAGGAAGCGCGCTCCCGCTGCGCCAATCGCCCTCGTTCAGATGCCGAGGTGGAGACGGGATTTGAACCCGTGTACACGGCTTTGCAGGCCGTTGCCTCGCCTCTCGGCCACTCCACCGAGCTGGCCCCGCACGTAACCTGTGGCGGCCTCTCCGAGCGGACGACGGGATTCGAACCCGCGACCCTCACCTTGGCAAGGTGATGCGCTACCAGCTGCGCTACGTCCGCTTGTCTCTCCGGTGCGTTCCCCGGCGACGGATGAAACATTAGCCGGTCCCCCGCCGCCTTGCCAAACCGGGGTCCCCCGGCGCGTCGCCCCGGCGTTATCCACAGGTAAGGAAACCGGCGAGCGCAGCCACCCCGTACCCGCTTGGATGGGCTCATGCAGATCCGACAGGTCACCGCCGACGAGCGCACCGACACCATGTTTCCCCTGCAGACGTATGCCTTCATGCCCTCACCCTGGGCCGACGGCGACCGGGAGACCTACGCCCGCCGTATGCAGTACTACCGGACCGCCGTGAGCCTTGTCGCCGAGGAGGACGGCCGGTCGCTCGCCGGCGTCGGGGCCTTCCCGATGCGCCAGAATGTGCGCGGCACCCTGCATGACATGGCCGGTGTCGCCTCCGTCGCGACCCATCCGTCCGCCCGCCGTCGAGGCTTCGTCCGGGCGCTTCTTGGCCGCCTGCTCCAGCAGATGCGCGACCAGGGCTGCACCGTCAGCGCTCTCTACCCCTTCCGTCCGTCCTTCTACGGCCGCTACGGCTTCGTCGGTCTGCCCCGGGTGCGCACGGTCACTTTCGCCCCTGAGGGCCTCTCTCACCTCCTGAAAGCCGATCTGCCGGGCGAGGTGGAGCGCCTGCCCATGCGGGAGGCGTTCGACGACTACACCGCCCTCACGCTGCGCCTGCTGGGGGAGCGGCACGGCTTCTCGGTGTTCGACGAGGTCCGCACCGCTGAGTTCCGCGACAATCCGCGCTGGGTTGCGATCGCCCGGGTCGAGGGCGAGGTCGTGGGGGCGGTGACCTACCGCATCGACCGGTTCGGCGGTGAGCTGCTGGCCGACGACCTGCTGACCACCGGTTCGCTGGGCCGGGCGCTTCTCCTGCAGTATTTCGCCCGGCACGTGGACCAGGTGGCGCGCGTGATCCTCAAGGTCGGCACGGATGAGGTGCCGGATCTGTGGGGGACCGACTTCCCGGTGCTCACCCAGGGCCGGGTCGAGCATCCCAGCCAGAACGGACCGATGGCCCGCTTGTTGTCGATGGAGGCGCTCACCGGCACCGCTACGACCGCCGAGCAGGCCATCACGATCGAGGTGGTCGACGACGACTTCATCGCGGGCCGCTACCAGCTGACCGGGGAGAGCGGGCAGCTCACCGTGGAGCCGAGCAAAAACGAGCCGCAGGCGACGGTCACCTGTGCGGGCATCTCCGCCCTCGCGTACGGGGTGCTCGATCCGATCGAGGTCGTGACCAGGGGCTTCGGGCAGGTCGACGCGTCGGCGGTCGAGCCGTTGGCGGCGCTGTTCCCGAAGCGGATGCCGTACCTGTTCGCCGACTTCTGATCAGAATGAGGTCAGACAGCGGCGGGAAGGCCGGCGGAGCTGAATGCCCGGCCGTCGTCCGTCACCAGCGCGGAGTCGTAGCCGTTCGCCGCCAGCTTCGCCAGCCAGGCGATTCCCGCCTCGCCCATCGCCAGCGCGGCGGTGGCGTAGGCATCCGCCAGCGCCAGGTCCGGTCCGACCACGGTCACCGACCGCAGGCCCCGGGCCGGCCCGCCGGTACGGGGGTTGAAGACGTGGTCACCGCGTTCGTAGGTGCCGGAGGTGGCCACCGCCTGGTCGCTCACCGCCAGGACCCAGCTGAGCTTGTCCGCCTCCCACGGGTGCCGGATGCCGACCCGCCACGGCGCTCCCGTGGCGCATCGTCCTCGGGCCCGGATGTCGCCACCGGCGTTCACACAGTGGTTCACCGAGCCGGCCTCCACCAGCCGGGCCGAGGCGATCTCCACCGACCAGCCCTTCACGTAGCCGCTCGGGTCGAGCGGGCCCGCCGCGTAGGCGTCGAAGTAGCCGTCCGTTTCGCGCCACAGGTCGGCGCACGCCTCCAGCACGTGCCGCATGTCCGTCGAGCAGTCCGCCGGGTCGATCTCCCGCCGGCGCAGCTTGCTGACCTCGCTGTCCTCGCGGTAGGTGCTGAATCGCCGGTCCACCTCATGCAGCCAGCCGCACACGTCGTCGACCATCGCGCGCAGCTTTTCCGGCGGCAGCTCGTCGGCCAGGTCGATGCTGACGACCGTCCCCATGACGTGCTCGGCGTGGTGCATGGCGCGGGACTCTACGCCGTCGCTTCGTCGATGGCCGCCTGCAGCGACTTCACGTACGACTCGGAGGTGAAGGTCGCGCCGGAGACCGCGTCGACTTCGGCGCTCTGGACCTTGAGCGTGCTCTGCTTCAGCGAGGCGATCGCCGGCGGGTTGATGGTCGCGCTGTCGCCGGTGACCGGGTACGTCGCGTCGGCCGCGGTGATCTTGCCGCCGGAGATCTTGATCGAGACCTGGATGGTGCCGTACGGGTTCTTCGCCGCCGAGCCCTTGAAGATGCCGTTCTTGAGGCCGCTGCCGCCTGCTTCGCCCGAGGCGTCTGCTTCGTCGGCGTTCTCGGTGGGCTTGGCGGCCGGCTTCTTCGACGACGGCTTCTTCGAGCCCGCCGGTTCCGGGTCGGCGTCCTGGCCCGAGTTGGCCAGGTCGACGGCGGGCGGCGCGGCCGAGGGAACCACCGGCGCGGAGACGCTGAGCCGGACCCCGACGATCAGGGCGGCGCCGGTCAACGTCCCAACGGCTGCTGCGGTACTGCGTCGCATGAGCAAACTCCCGGAATCAGAATTCGAAGGGGTCGAGGTGCAACTGGCTGTCTGGCACTTCCAGCTCGCGCAGGGTCTGCACCGCGGCGTCGACCAGCCCGGGCGGCCCGCACAGGTAGACATCGCGGCGGTTGACGTCGGGCACCAGCCCGAGCAGGCCGTTCGCCGTGAAGAGCCGGCGCGGGCCGGGGTCGTTGCGCGAGCCGACGATGTAGCGGACCCAGGCGTCGCGGCGCTCGGCCAGCTCCTCCAGCTCCTCCCGGAAGACCAGCTCGTCGGGGCGGCTGGCCCGGTAGATCACGATCGTGTCCGGCGGCATGTCCTCGAGCAGGGCCCGGATCGGTGCGATCCCGCTGCCGCCGGCGATGAGCAGAGCCCGGCGGCGCGTCCGGCGCTGGGCGGTGAAGGTCCCGAACGGTCCTTCCGCCCAGATCGACGTGCCCGGCTGCATCTCTGCGAGCTTCGCGGTGTGCCCGCCGACCGCGGTGACGGTCAGGCGCAGCCACTGCGAGTTCGGCGCCGCGGAGAGCGAGAACGGGTGCGTCTGCCACCAGCCGTTGGCGGTCAGGAAGCGCCAGCGCATGAACTGGCCCGCCTGGGCGGTCAGGCTCTCAAGGTTGCGGCCGTCGATGTAGATCGAGAACGTGTTCGCGCCCTCGGCGACGACCTCGGCCACCTCGAAGCGGTGCCGCACGTTGAGCCACAGCGGCTCGACCAGCCGGCCCCAGAACAGCGCGGCGACGACCAGGGCGGCGAGCCCGGGCCAGAAGACCGACGCGAAGCGGCCGGACAGATCCGCGCCGGTGGCGACCTGGTGGCCGTAGCCGAGCAGCAGCACCAGGTAGGCGCTGAGGTGGATGAAGTGCCAGAGCTCGTACGGCAGCTTGGTCCGCGCGGCGCGGATCGAGATCACGCTGATCAGCACCAGCAGGCCCGTGGCCACCGTCGCGCTGATCATCTCGGGCAGCGTGGTGATGATCGTCCAGCCCTGGTCGACGACGCCGGACTCGGCGGTCAACGCGTAGCCGTAGACGATGAAGACGATGTGCGCGAGCACCGCGACGACCAGCGTCGTGCCCAGCCAGCGATGCCAGCGCAGCAGGTCGCGGGCGCCGACCCACTCCTCGAGCCAGGACACCCGGCTCATCATCAGCAGCTGGATGAAGAGCAGGTAGCCGGCGATCAGCCCGGTAATCCGGCCGACGGCCAACATCATGGTGGCGGTGTCGTTGATCGCCCCCGCCTGGGTGTCGAAGAGCCAGAGGGAGACGCTCGTGGCCAGGCCTGAGAAGAACAACAGCACCGTGAGCAGGCGGTTACCGGATGTCGCCTCCGCGGGCGGGCGGTCGTCGGTGACGATCGCGGGGCCGGTGCCCTGCCAACCCGACTCGTCCGGCGCCTCGACGATGATGTCGCCGCGCGGCACGGCCTCGTTCAGGTCGGGCTGCTCCCAGAAACCACGCTCCGGAGCCAGCGTGGACGCGAACGACGTCGCCTGCTCGTACTCGGGTTCGCGCTGGTCCTCGAAGGATTGGAACACGGTCGGCCCTGATCGGCCGGCAGTATCGCCGTACGCTCGCGCCATCGACCTCACCCGCTCAGCAGTCGTCCTCCGGCATCGGCCACCCCCCAGCGCCCGACGTGACGGTCCGGTCTCGGCAGGCCGTCGAGGGTTACTACGCGGTTCAGCGGGTGAAGGCTCAAACCTGAACGGAAAAAGTCCGTGACCAGGGATGATCTTGCTCCATGGGTGGGCGGCGGCGAGTCAGGCCGAGGTCCGCCGGTCAGGGGCATGATCGTGACGCATGTGCAGGTAGATCAGTAGCGCCGGACCGAGGCGAGGGCGCGCCGGCCGCGCGATCAATCAGCGTCCTCGGTGCGGTGAGGCGGGTTAATGCGCGGTCAAATGTGACAGAGCGTTGTCACGGGGCGGACGCTGCGCGCCAGAAGCAATCGACAGGCATCGACCAGGGGTACGGCGGAAGGAGGCTCGGTGACCGACGACTACCGTCACGACGTGACTGACGAACCCGCCGGCCTCACCGTGGTCGGCATCGGCGCCGACGGCTGGCCGGGATTGTCGGGTACGGCCACCGCAGCCCTGACCGCCGCACAGGTGATCTTCGGCAGCACCCGGCAGTTGGCCCTGTTGCCATCGAAGGTCGAGGGTGACCGGGTGCCGTGGCCGTCACCGCTGCTCCCCGCGCTGCCAGGTCTGCTCGAAGCGCACCAGGATCGGCGCATCGCGGTGCTGGCCAGCGGCGACCCGATGTTCCACGGGATCGGCGCGACGCTGGTCCGGCTGCTCGGGGCGGACGCCGTACGAGTCATCCCGCACCCGTCCTCGGTCTCGCTCGCGGCGGCCCGCCTGGGCTGGCCGCTCCCGGAGGTCGACGTGCTCAGCCTGGTCACCGCCCCGGTCGAGGAGCTGCATCCGCTCATCCACCCGCGCCGCAGGATCCTGATCCTCAGCGCGGGCGCGAATACCCCGGCCGCGGTGGCGGCCCTGCTCACATCCCGGGGGTACGGCGACAGCAGCATCACGGTCCTGTCCCAGCTCGGCGCCCCGGCCGAAAGCCAGATCTCCGGCCCCGCATCCTCCCTGGACCTGACCGACATCGATCCATTGAACGTGATTGCGGTGGTCTGCAACGCGGGCACCGCGCCCCCGGAGCGAACGGCCGCAAAAAACGACCCGACAGGCCCTCGGCCGCTGGTGCCCGGCTTGCCCGACGCTGTCTACGAGAGCGACGGCCAGCTCACCAAGCGCGAAGTCCGCGCCGTAACGCTCGCCGTGCTCGGCCCCCAGCCCGGCGAGCTCCTCTGGGACGTCGGCGCCGGCTCCGGGAGCATCGCGATCGAGTGGATGCGAACTCACCGGGACTGCCGCGCCGTCGCTGTCGAGTCTTCCGCTGAGCGGGTCGGGCGGATTGTGCGCAACGCTGCTGCTCTGGGCGTACCGAGGCTTCGGGTTGTCGAGGGCCGCGCGCCCGGCGCTCTGGCCGGATTGCCGGCGCCCGACGTGGTTTTCATCGGTGGCGGGGTGACGCGGGACGGGGTCGTCGAAGCGGCCCTGGACGCCCTGCCCTCGGGTGGGCGGTTGGTCGCCAATGCGGTGACTCTGGAATCGGAGGCCGTGCTGGCGGCCTGGTACGCGAAGCTGGGCGGTGAACTGACCCGGCTCGCCGTGCAGCGGGCGGCGCCGGTCGGCGGGTTCACGGGATGGAGAGCGATGATGCCGGTTACCATCTGGTCGGTGACGAAGCCGTGACGGTGCATTTCATCGGCGCCGGGCCCGGTGCCGCCGACCTCATCACGGTGCGGGGCCAGCGGCTGATCGAGGCTTCGCCGGTCTGCCTGTACGCCGGCAGCCTCGTGCCCGCCGAACTGCTCGCCTACTGCCCGCCCGGCGCCCGGCTCGTCGACACCGCCCGCCTCACCCTGGACGACATCATCGGTGAGCTGATCACCGCCACCAAGGCCGGGCATGATGTGGCCCGGCTGCACTCGGGTGACCCCTCGGTGTTCAGCGCGGTCGCCGAGCAGATGCGCCGGCTGGACGAGGCCGGCGTCGAGTACGACGTGACGCCGGGCGTTCCGGCGTTCGCGGCGGCGGCTGCGTCGCTGGGCCGGGAGTTCACCGTGCCGGGTGTCGCCCAGACGGTCATCCTGACCCGAACCGCCGAGCGGGCCACCGCCATGCCGCCGGGGGAGGACCTGGCGACGCTGGGCGCGAGCCGCTCGACGATGGTGCTGCACCTGGCCGTCCAGCGCATCGACGCGGTGGTCGCGGAGCTGGTGCCCAGCTACGGCGCGGAGTGCCCGGTCGCCGTGGTGGCGCGGGCGAGCCGGGAGGACGAGCTGATCGTGCGCGGCACGCTGGCGGACATCGCCGCGAAGGTGGCGGCCGCCGGGATCAAACGCACCGCCGTGATCGTGGTCGGCGCGGCCCTGACCGCCTCGACCTTCCCGGACAGTCACCTCTACTCCGCAGACCGATGCCGCCCGTAGCGAGAGTCACGCCAACGCCCGCCCGGGTGTTCATTCTCGGCGGGACCACTGAGGGGCGCGAGCTGGCGTCCGCCTGCGCACCCATCCCAGACCTGGAGGTGATCAGCTCTCTCGCCGGCCGGACCACCTCACCACTGCTCCCCGCCGGCAAGGTCCGTATCGGCGGCTTCGGCGGCATCGACGGCCTCACCGACTACCTACGCCAAGAACGCATAGCTGCCGTCGTCGACGCCACCCATCCCTTCGCCGCAACGATGACCGCCCACGCGGTAGCCGCCTCGGCGCAGGCCGACGTGCCGCTGCTGATCCTGCGCCGCCCAGGCTGGACCGAACAGCCAGGGGACCGCTGGCACCGCGTACCCGACCTCGCGACCGCCGCAAAGCTGCTTCCCGACCTGGGCGAACGCGTCTTCCTCACCACCGGCCGTCAAAGCATCGCGGCCTTCGCGGAAGTGGACGCCTGCTGGTTCCTGTCCCGATCCGTTGAGCCGCCCGCCGAGCCCCTACCGAGCCGCCTCGAAGTGCTGCTGGACCGAGGCCCGTTCACCCACATCGGCGAACTAGCTCTCCTTACCGAGCACCGCGTCGACGTACTCGTCACCAAGGACAGCGGCGGCAGCACCGCCAAGCTCGACGCCGCCCGCGAGCTCGGCCTTCCGGTCGTGCTGGTCGACCGGCCACCACTACCACCCAGCGCGAATGTGGCACCCACCGTCGAGGCCGCGCTCGAGTGGCTCAGGCGGGGTAGTGCCGTGGCGTGTACACCTGGGTAGAGCCGTCTCCCCGGGTGGTCACCCGGGTCTGGCTGGAGCCGACGATCAGCAGGCAGCGCATGTCGATCGTCGCCGGGTCCAGGTCGCCCAGCGTTGTCACGCGGATCTCCTCCTCCGGGCCGCCCACATCCCGGCCGACCACCACCGGAGTCGCCGGGAGGCGGTGCTGCAGCAGCAGCTCACGGGCCCTGACCAGCTGTTCCTTGCGGCTCTTGGACGCCGGGTTGTAGATCGCGATCACCAGGTCGGCGCTCGCCGCCGCGGACAGCCGGGCCGCGATCACGTCCCAGGGCTTCAGCCGGTCCGACAGCGACATGATGCAGAAGTCGTGCCCGAGTGGCGCGCCGGCCCGGCTCGCCACCGCCTGCGCCGCCGTCAGTCCCGGCACCACCCGGACCGGGACGTCCTTCCACTGCGGATCCTCGCTGACCTCCAGCACCGCCGCGGCCATCGCGAAGACGCCCGGGTCGCCGGACGACACCACTGCCACCTTGCGGCCGCGCTTGGCCAGGTCCAGCGCGAACGCCGCGCGTTCCGCCTCCACCCGGTTGTCCGACGGGTGGCGGCGCTGGCGGGCGTTCGGCGGCACCCGGTCCACGTACGGGCCGTAGCCGACCACGTCGTCCGCCGCCGCCAGGGCCTCCTGCGCCTCCGGGGTGAGCCAGTCACGGCCCGCCGGACCGAGCCCGACGACCGTCACCTGCCCCTGCTGCTCCTGCGTGACCGGCTCGGCCACGAACGTCGCGGCGGCCGGGCTCGGCAGCAGGGCCAGGGAGAAATACGGCACTGTGTCCGGGTCGACGTCGGCCAGCCGGGCGTGGCGTTCCCGGTCGGTTGTCGCGCGTTCCACGTACCAGGCGTCGTCGAGGCGGCCCGCCTGCGCCAGCGCCTCGCGGACGCCGGTGAAGGTGCGGCCCAGCTTCATGATCGCGGCCGAGTCCGTGGCGGCCAGCCGCGCTGCCAGCTCCGCCGGGGGCAGGGTGCCGGGCAGCACGGTCAGGATCTCGTCGCGTTCCATCAGCGGGCGGCCCAGCACCGCCGAGGCCGCGCTCACCGAAGTCACGCCGGGCACGACCTGCGTCTCGTAGCGGTCGGCGAGCCGCTTGTGCATGTGCATGTACGAGCCGTAGAAGAACGGGTCTCCCTCGGCCAGCACCACCACGTCACGGCCCGCGTCCAGGTGGGCGGCCAGCCGCTCCGCGCTCCGGGCGTAGAACTCGTCGATCGCGCCCTGGTAGCCGCCCGGGTGGTCGGTCGTCTCGGTGGTCACCGGGTAGATCAGCGGTTCCTCGATCTGGCCCTCGCGCAGGTACGGCTCCGCGATCGCGCGGGCGTTGCTGCGGCCGTGCCGGGCCGCGTGGTAGGCGATCACCCCGGCCGCGCTGATCAGCCGAGCCGCCTTGACGGTGACCAGCTCCGGGTCGCCGGGGCCCAGCCCGACCCCGAACAGTCGGCCCGCCATGACTACTCCTCCTCCGAGGCGAGGGCGTTGACCGCCGCCGCCGTGATCGCGCTGCCGCCGCGTCGCCCGCGCACGACCAGAAACTCCAGATCGGATGCGGCCAGCGCGTCCTTCGACTCGGCCGCCCCGATGAACCCGACCGGGATGCCCAGCACCGCCGCCGGCCGCGGCGCACCCGCCTCGATCATCTCCAGCAGCCGGAACAGCGCGGTCGGGGCGTTGCCGATCGCCACCACGGCACCGCCGAGCCGATCGCCCCACAGGTCCAGCGCCGCCGCACTGCGGGTGTTGCCGAGCTGCGCCGCCAGCGCGGGCACGGCGGGGTCGCGCAACGTGCAGATGACCTCGTTGCCGGCGGGCAGGCGCTTGCGGGTCACCCCGGACGCGACCATCTCGGCGTCACACAGGATCGGCGCGCCACCGAGCAGCGCCTTGCGGGCCGCGGTCACCACCCCGGCGCTGAAGCCGATGTCGCCGGCCAGGTCCACCATCCCGCAGGCGTGGATCATCCGTACGGCGACCCGCGCCACGTCGGCCGGCAACCCGGACAGATCCGCCTCCGCGCGAATCGTGGCGAACGACCGCCGGTAGATCTCCGCGCCGTCGCGCACGTACTCCATCTCAGCCCTTCCTCGCGGCGCCGACCAGCGCGCCGACCTCACCGACCGAGGTGACGCCGCACGCATACGGCGAACGCACCTCGTAACCCGCCCCGGTCGCCTCGACCCGCACATGCGGCCCGGCGGGGCTCCCGCATCCGCGTGCGCAGCCGACCCAGTGCACCGGCAGTCCCTGACCCGCGACGGTCGCGGCATCCGCGTCGGCCCGCACGTCAGCCAGCGACTTCGCGCAGCCCGGCCGGCCCGCGCAGGCGGTCACCCCGGCCCACCGCGATCCCGCCTCCACCTCGAGCCCGGCCCCGGCCAGGGCCGCGAGCCAGGACCCGGCCGCCTGCGGCGTCAGACCGGGCAGGACGACCCCACGCCACGGCGTGAAGATCAAGCTCTCCGCCGCCTCCAGCACCTTCAGTTGTACGTCGCTGAGCCGCCCGAGCGGCACGAGGGCCCCGACGGCCACGGTCCCGTCAGCCTGCGCGATGACGCCGATCGGCTCCCGGAGGACTGGCCGAGGCAGCTCCGCGGGCTCACCGAGCGTCCTGCCCAGCGCCGCGGCGGTCCGCGCCGCGACGCGTGCCGGTCCATCCGCCAGCTCCCGCACCCGCCAG